>JBCCNE010000030.1:0-18601 GCA_039026015.1 Cyanobacteria bacterium P01_C01_bin.70
CGCTATCGAATTTTCGGTTCCAAGCCAGGAGCCTATGGCGCGGGGTTGCAGGGCTTGATTGAGGCACAAAACTGGACCGATGATGCCGACTTGGCCCGTGCCTACATCAACTGGAGCAGCTATGCCTATGGTCGTCAGGCCCAAGGTAGGTCGGCCCCAGAGGCGTTTGAGGCGCGGCTACAAACGATGCAGATGGTGCTCCACAATCAGGACAATCGCGAACACGATTTGCTTGATTCCGACGATTACTATCAGTTTCAGGGCGGTCTGACAGCGGCAGTCCGAGCGGTGTCGGGGCAGTCGCCGCAAACCTACTTTGGCGATCACGCCGTTGCCGAAAATCCCAAAGTGCGATCGCTCGCGCAGGAAATTGCCCGCGTCTATCGCTCCCGCGTGGTGAATCCCAAGTGGATTGCTGGGGTAAAACGGCACGGCTACAAGGGCGCGTTCGAGATGGCCGCCACTGTGGATTATCTTTTTGCCTACGACGCGACGGCTCACTGCGTTGCCGACCATATGTATGCCGGCATTGCCCAAGCCTATATATTGGATGACGACACGCGATCGTTTGTGCAGCAGGTGAATCCCTGGGCGCTGCGAGATATGACTGAACGCCTGCTTGAAGCTCACCAGCGCCAACTGTGGGCTAGGGTGTCTGAGAGCACGCTGGACGCCCTGCGTCACATTGCGCATGCGGCAGAGGCCGATGTCGAAGCCCGGCAATCTTCGGTTTTATGACTTAAATATGAAGTCTTAGTGTGCCCTATTTTCCGCTGCTAGAATAGCGGGGATCGTTCATTTCACGTGTAGCTTGGAGCCAAACTCATGGAGCCTGCATCCACGGACGTAGTTCAACAGGTAGCAGCATACTTCAGCATCTTGGGTGAACCCATGCGCCTGAAGATTCTTAGTCTGCTGCGCGATGGCGAAAAATGCGTTCAGGAGCTGGTACAAGCCACAGCGACCAGTCAAGCCAACGTTTCTAAGCATCTGAAGGTGATGATGCAGGCTGGCATGCTCTCGCGACGCACTGAAGGCACCGCCGCCTATTATCGGGTGACCGACGATCTGACCTACGAACTGTGTCTATTAGTCTGCGATCGCCTGGCTTCCCGCATCGAGCAGCAAGCCCAGAGCATCCGTGCTTTCAGCCTAGCGCCCTCTCACGCCCATCAATATCACCACGGCAATCACAGCTAATTACTCCTGGGCTACAGGGGGAGCGGCCACCCCAAAATCGGTCGCCACATCGGCGCGGGTTATTGGTTGACGCACTTCTAAGCCTTCCCCGCCCAGCAGCGTTAGAGGTTCGCCTTCCACATCAATCCACACTGGGGCACTCGGTTCCAAAGCGGTGGCCGTGTAAACCACCTGCGCTAACCGGCCAATCATCGAGGCGCTGCCGCCACCAAAGGTGAAATCTTCTGACAAATCAACGTGGACGCCATCGGCCTCGATCACAAGCGCCAGCAATTCTGTCTCTTCGGGAATGCCCGACGCTGCGCCCTCGCCTGCAGGACCATCCATCAGATTGGCAAACGCCACCTGCAAAGCATCCGCTGCCGAGGCATCTGCAGGCACTGCCACCGTGACCGGATTCAACGCCACCGTAGTGCCATCTATAGAGAGCCAATAGAGAGTGCTAGTCTCTGGAGCCGGATTAATGGCTACCTCTGGCTCCGGGGGACCGGGCACTTCTATCGGCTCAGAATTAGGGGGATCAAAGCCTTCAGGAATTGCCTCGCCTTCGATATCCAGTTCTGGAAAATCAGCAGTGGGCTCTGGGGGGGACAGCGATCGCCACGTGAACCATGCGGTCGCACTACCAGCACTCAGGACAATTGCCGCTAAAGCAATGACGATTCCGAGTGGCGGTCTTCTCCGAGTCGATTGGTCTTCCATCAGTCACGCCCTCCATTCTGCAAATACTCTGACATAGCAGCGAGTCAGCCTGGGGCTATATTATGACACTTCCCTCAAGTCGCAGCCGGGTGAGGGCGTGAAAGTAAGATATCTCTTTTCCCTTGCCCGTTCGGATTTTCCCTTGCCCCTTCGGAACCCCACTTTCACCGACGCAAAGGACTGCGCATTTCGGATTCTAGAGGCTGTCATCATTTAACGCTCGACTCCTGATGCTGAAAGCAGTTCAGCCCCTAACGGGTTTTGCAGAGCGGGCGCGGTAATGCTTATACCGCAAGCATTCTGGATTTAATTGATAACGCGCCCTAGGGAAAATCAGCTAAACCTTGTTGTGCTCTCACAGTGCTCTCAGAGAAGTGCCGTACAGTCAATGCTGTCCCAATTGAAGAAAGTCCTTATGAATCGCGTCGTTTTCCGGGTGATCGCCAGCACTGTGGGTCTGAGCATGTGGTTAGGGATGGCCCAACTGCCGTTTTTGTCAGATGGAGAAGTTAAGCTCCCGGCTGCTTCTGCTCAAGTCAAGCTACAGGCCATGACCCTAGAACGCCTGGGGGCAGTTTTAGCAGAGGAAAGCGATAACTTGCAGGGCCAATTGGGTATGTGGCAGCTCACCCTAGAAGGACAAACGGTGATTGTGTTGGCCGACGCGACTAATAATCGAATGCGCATCGTCAGCCCCATCGTGCCCGCCGAAACGCTTTCAGTGGATCAGGTTGAGGCCATCTTGGTCGCTAATTTTCATTCCGCACTAGATGCTCGCTATGCCGTAACTGATGGCACCGTGGTGGCGATATACGTGCATCCCCTCAATTCTCTACAGGCAGGGGATTTGCGATCTGCTCTGCGACAAGTGGCGATGCTAGCAGCCACCTATGGAACGACCTATTCTAGCGGCGAACTGGGCTTTGGCCCGACAGCTTCGCCAGTCGATGATCCCAAATCTTTAGAAGGCATCTTCGGCATTTAAACTGCCCGATTTGAGCATCTGTCGGTGACTCAGTTCTGCTGGCGCCGTCGCCAAAGCGACGTGGTGGAATACAACAGTAAGGCGGTCCAGATGCAGCCAAAGGTTACAGCATGGGTGGTGGTGAACGGTTCGCGATAGAGAAATACCCCCAGTACAAGCTGCAGAGACGGCGCAACATACTGGAAAAATCCTAGGGTCGAAAGCCGTAGCCGCTTTGCCGCGTTATTGAACCACAGCAGCGGCATCGAGGTCACGACGCCAGCGCCGATAAACAGCAGGCTCAAAGACAGCGATGCGCCAAAATTGCCAACGCCTGTTGCCTGCCAATAAATCACTAGCACCAGCGCCACGGGTGTAATCATCAGCGTTTCGACAGCCAGACCGACCATCGGGGCGATCGCCCCGACTTTACGCAACAGTCCGTAAAACGCAAACGTCAGCGCTAGTCCCAGCGCAATCCACGGCACGGCGCCAAACTGCCAGATAAAATAGCCGACGCCAATCGATGCTAGCAAAACCGCTACTCGCTGCCCCCAATGTAGGCGTTCGCGCAAAAAGATAAAGCCCAGCAGCACGCTCACCAGCGGATTAATAAAGTAGCCGAGGCTGGTTTCCACCACGCGATCGCTATTGACGCCGTAGATATATAGGCCCCAATTGCACGTCAGCAGCGTGGCCGTCGCCAGCAGCAAAAGCAGGTTCCGAGGTGATTTGAGCAATGCGCCCACTTCGGCTTGGCGCTGCTGCACCAGCAGCACAATTGCGAGGAAAACGAGCGACCAAATCATGCGGTGGCTCAATACCTCGACGGCAGAGTTTTGCTCAAAAAACTTCCAATAAATCGGCAGCAGTCCCCAGGAAACATAGGCTAGAAGAGCATAGAGGCTACCCGTGCTGATGAATGACAAAGGCGATTTAACAGGCGACAAAGTGGATGGAGAATTCGGCAAGAATTTCATCTTAGGCGGCGGCAAGCACAGGCGGCCTAAATATTTTCCACGGGCGCCAGGTTTGCTGCCCACAGATGAAGCAGAACGCAAGGATGCGCGGGGTTTTTGAAAAGGTTCTTGCTCTAATCCTGTCTATGCCAACGCGCTGTCGCTTTTATAAGGACTAGCTATGAGGGGCCGGAAGCAAGCGCAATAGCCCGCAGGCGCAATTGCAGGCTCATTATCAGTCCCGAGAGAGCAACGCTGATTTCAGATATTGACTATTCTCTAGACTCAGCCTACGCTGCCAGGCCTGATCCAGTTGCCTCTTGACCTCATGGAAAACTGTTCTTATGCTGCTGGGCTTGAGTTCGTCCTTGTGCTCTGAGAGCTGATCGTCAATGGGCTAATGCAAGGTAACAAAACTAACTTGACCTGGGCTAAGACAAAGCTTCACCAGCAACATCAGGGCAGGTTGAGGCCATCGTCAGCTTTATCTCTGCCTTTCAACCCTTCTTCCTATGCCCTAAAGCCCGGCACTCCTACAGTCTCAGCTTTTTCAATAAGCTTTGTCTAATCCAGATCTAACTGGTTGCCGCGTCGGTACTGCATATAGGCTGCCACAAACAGCCCGGCCAACGTCACCGGAATCAGGCCCAACACGATGCCACTCAGGAGAGGCTCAACCATGCTAACTAGCTCCTTCTTGATTAAATCAATTTAGTCATGCCTTATTATCTCACCCGGGCAAAAAAATGCCTGAAGAAAAGGAAAATTTGCGGCATTAGTTTAACCTTCCGCAACATCCAAACCTTAAAGGAAGCTGTTTAAGCCGGTTTTCTGAGATATCTTTAAGCTATGTTAATAACGAAACGTAACCTCAATAAAAGCATTGACTGATAACGCTTACGAGCAAGATTTGTCGGAATCATCTGCGGGTAACCAGTGGTTAGTGGTGCTCGCAGGCTTGCTAGTGGCCGCCATTGCTGTTGCTGTCTTGGTGATGCGTCATCAGGTGGCAGCCGATCCTTACGTTCAAGATGTGCTTGTACTGAATGGCCATCACGATCGCGGACGAGAAATCTTTCAGATGAACTGTGCAGTTTGCCACGGTCTTGAAGCCAATGGCGAGGTGGGACCCAGCCTTTTAGGCGTGTCAGATCGCAAATCTGAATCCAGGCTGATTCAACAGGTGGTTAGTGGACAGACGCCTCCCATGCCGCAGTTTCAGCCGGAACCTCAGGATATGGCTGATCTATTGGAGTATCTAGAGCAGCTTTAACGTAAGCTTCAGAATAGTCATTCCTAAAGTATCTTGACCTAGCGGTTAATAAACTGGCCTTTGCCCTGCTGGTTCAATATCGCTGCTGAATGTTGCCTGGATAATTAGCTGGAACCTGCTTAGCTAGTTGTAATTATCCGTGATGAAATCTGGACGCAGGCCGGTAGGAATTGGCCAGTCTTCATTTTCACCACCCACAATCACCTGCTTGATGGCGACATAGTCAGCGTTAAATTGTTTGAGCGCATTGAGCAAAATATCGACAGCGATCGCATCTGAAGTCCCCAAATCAAACCAGCAGCGGGCCCAGACGCCTTCATACTCCACCGCGCCCATGTTGTGCATGAGCGACACTAGGGTATCGTCAGCGTGAGAATCATCGTATTGCATGTAGCTGATTTCTAACCCCATGTCCTGGACCTGCAGGTTCTCAGCATTAAAACCCCCGAGCTTGCCTAAAAAGAACCAGGAGTTAAAAATCTCGTCTACATACTGCTGTTCCATCGTCGAGGGCACGGTGGCAAATTGCACCCAAATCCAAAGATTGAAAAAGTCACACTCGCGAAACTGAATTTGCATTTCTTGCTTTTGACTCCTGCATCTAAAAATCACTGCGATTGCCCGACTTGCGATCGCAGCCCACTCAACCGCATTTAAGCCTCATTTAACTGCAGGCTGGTGGGGACAAAGGGAGCAATCCACAGATCTAAATCAGCCTCGCCATAGCGTGATCGCACCTGTTGCACAATCGCTTCAGCCGCGGCTTGACTACTGGTTAGAGTAAACAAGGTTGGGCCTGACCCTGACATTAACGAGCCCAAGCCACCGGCTTCCTGTAGCGCCGTTTTGGCCACTTCCACCTCAGGATGAGCTGGCAACACCACCTTTTCAAGGTCATTGTGCAGATAACGACCAATTGCCGCGTTATCTTGCTGGGAAATTGCCGTCATCATGGGGCCAGAGTGCAGATGCTCCCGACGGCTTTGCCCTTCAGTTTTGATGTCTAAATAGATGTGGCTAAAAGCTTGCCGATAGGTTTCATAGGCCCAAGCGGTTGACACCGATAGCGCTGGAGACTTGGCTAACACGGCATAGAGTCCATCAACTCCATGCAGGGTATCAATTTGCTCGCCTCGACCAGTGGCGATCGCAGTGCCGCCGGCAATGCAAAAGGGGATATCAGAGCCGAGTTCAGCCGCTAAGGTTTGCAGTTCAATTTGCGTCAACCCCAATTGCCACAGCATATCTATGCCCACTAGCACAGCTGCGGCATTAGTTGACCCCCCAGCCAGCCCCGCGCCTACCGGAATCTGCTTTGCAATCGTGATCTCGACGCCTCCTTGAGATTTAGCCACTGCCGGAAACCGGTTGCGCAGGAGTTCAGCAGCGCGGTAGGCCAGGTTAGTCTGATCGCTGGGAACCTGGGGATGATCGCAGCGCAGCAGGATTGGGGAAGCGCTGGTGCGGCGAACCGTGACCCGATCCATTAGACCAATGCTCTGCATCACCATAACGAGTTCGTGATAGCCGTCGGGGCGATCGCCCACCACTTCGAGATATAGGTTGATTTTGGCCGCCGCCAAGAGGGTATAAGAATCCATAATTTCATTGATTCAGGCTGATGGCTCGGTTCACACTCTGACCAAGCAGCCCTGTACTCCTTAAGACGAGTAACCTTCCTCCAGCATCTTATTACTCAACGCTACCCAATCGGCCACGCTGAGGTCTTCGGCGCGCACATTGTCGGCAATGTCTAACGCTGACAATAGGTTCAGCAAGGGCGATCGCTCAATCAGCAACGATAAATTATTACGCAACATTTTGCGTTTGCTGCCAAAGCCTAGCTTCAGCAATCGCTCTAACAGTGCGGGATTGTTTGCCACTTGAGGAAAAGGACGGGGCCGCAGACGAACCACCGCTGACGCAACTTTGGGCGGCGGCTGAAAGGCTTTGGGGGGAACCGGGCAAATCACTTCACATTCAGCCAGGTACTGCACTCTAACAGTGAGGCCACCAACGGTCTTTGATCCCGCTGTGGCGCACAGACGATCAGCAATTTCCTTTTGCACTAGCAGCACAATCGAGCCGAACGGCGGTGAGTGCGGGTGCGAGATCGTGCCTAATAGCCTTTCTAGAATCGGCCCTGTGATGTAATAGGGGATGTTCGCCACGACTTTGTTGGGCAGTTGTCGGTCACTGGCCACGGCGGCGATCGCCTCCCAATCAAGCTGGAGAATATCGCCCTGGAGCAGCCGAAAGTTGCTCGCCTCAATAAATTGTTGCTGCAGCCGCCGCGACAGGTCGTGATCGATCTCGATGGCGACAACTTGGGCGGCCTGAGTTAAGAGACGCTGCGTGAGCATACCCGTACCAGGCCCAATTTCGAGTACGCGATCGCTGGCTAATAAGGCCGCCGCTTCCATGATTTGAGACAAGACGCGATCGCTCTTCAGCCAGTGCTGGCCAAATCGTTTACGCGGTCTTGCAGAAAAGGGCATGCAGTCAACCATAGAAAAATTAGCAAGGATTGATTTTACCCCAAAGCCGTAGGGGTTAAGAATAATAGCAACAGAGCTATGGGAAGGTGCTTAGATAAAGTGGCGTAAAACTTCACTGACAGGAAAGCTGTCGCTGTCTGCATCATTCCTCGAAAAATAACCGTGACTCACAGGAGCCTGGTCCTGATCGGCATGTCCGAGACATTCAGAACTATCCCAAAGACCAGATTCTCCCCCTTTGGCCTGCTAACCGTTTTATCGTTGAGGATGCCGCCGCTGCCTCCTGAATGATTAGTGTTAGAGGCAATTTAAAGACTTCGTCAAAGTCGGCTATGCCAAAGCTTTCACACCTTTGATAAATCCGGCAAAGAATCGCTCAAACGCTTGTCCAACCGCACCAATCTGAAGGCACTTGAAGATTTCCTTTGTAAGTCAGCGCTTCAAGTGCTCGGCTAATTACTTGCCCAAAATCTAGAACGATCCATTAAGTCTGTAAGGGGAAAAGCCCATTCAGTGGCAGCCAAGCCAGGGTGTTTCTTTGATGGAATACTTTTATAAGGGCGGAAATCTAACCTTCGACCGTCCGTACAAATCGGTAAAATCGTAAAGAGCACTTGATGGAATAGACGTCGATGATCCCAACCGTTATTGAACAGTCTGGCCGTGGTGAGCGTGCCTTTGACATTTACTCTCGACTATTGCGAGAGCGCATCGTATTTTTAGGCCAAGAGGTCACTGCGGATTCGGCGAATCTCATCGTCGCCCAAATGCTGTTTCTAGAAGCCGAAGACCCCGAGAAAGATATCTATCTGTACATTAATTCTCCGGGAGGCTCAGTGTCTGCCGGATTAGGCATTTTTGATACGATGAATCACATCCGCCCAGATGTTTGCACGATTTGCGTTGGGCTAGCTGCTAGCATGGGCGCGTTCCTGCTTACTGCTGGCAAGAAAGGCAAGCGCATGAGCTTGCCGAACTCCCGCATCATGATTCACCAACCACTGGGAGGTGCCCAGGGGCAAGCCACCGATATTGAAATTCAGGCTAAAGAGATTTTGTATCTCAAAGATTTGCTGAACAAGGCGCTGGCCGAAAACACGGGGCAGCCCCTCGACAAAATCGCGGCTGACACGGAACGTGACTTCTTTATGTCGCCCCAAGAAGCGATGGACTATGGTCTGATTGATCAAGTCATCGATCGCCATTCTGTGGGTGGCCGTCCTACTCCTGTCGCTTAGCGATCGCTCCAAACCTCAAGACAATGCCGGCATTTTGCCGGACAGTGCCTTTGGGCACCAGGCGACGACGTCTCGACCGTTGGTCATGATGAAGCTCGGGCTGCAGCTATGTGCCATCAAGGTGAAAAAGATCAGCGATTGGAGCGACTAGCGTTGTTCCAGAAGCCGTTCTGTTGAAGGTAGAACGCTGGAATCCGCTTTGCGCGGTTCACAGATGCTCAGACCTCCGGCTTTGCCGGAGGCTATTTCTAATTGAAAACGAGACTCGTAACCTAAAGCTCTTTAGCAGCACCACAGGTACCGTTTCTAATTTAGCGGCATTGTCTGATGGCCTGTTTTTAGCAATGCTTTTGCTCTTGGCAAATTGGATGAATAATAATTTGGAGCTTATTTTTGGGTTAGTTAATGTCTAAGTTACGGCTGGGCTTGGAGTGGTTCTTAAATCCAGATCACGTGCCTCTGCTGGTGGGTCAAGAGCAGGGATGGTTTACACAAGCGGGTCTGGACTTAGAGCTGGTTGAACCTTCGGAGCATGTGGATGCCATCGCAGAACTGCAGGCCGGAACACTAGATATCGCAGTAACCGAGCCCGTGCATCTGGTAGAAGACCGAGGCAAGGGCCATGACGTGGTCGGTTGGGCTCGCTTTTTGCACACCAATGGCGGTGTCATGTACTTCACGGGACGCGGCATTAAGCGACCGCAAGATATGCTGGGCAAGCGCTTACAATACCCTGGAGCGCCTTCGCCTTTAGGGAGAGCGATCGCTAAAACCATGATTGAAACAGACGGCGGCAGCTTTACGGAAGACGCCATTACCGCTGTTGATAATGGCTTTTTTCATACCGATGCTTTGGTTGAAGACAAGGCCGACTTGGCCACACTAGTGTTCTATAACTTTGAAATCATCGAAGCTCGCCGACGCGGCCATGATGCCCAGTTCTTTGCACTAAAGGATTGGGGTGTGCCCGACTTTTGCCAGCTGATTTTGATTGCGACGCCGAAGTTACTGCAACAACGACGGCAAGATTTACAAACCTTCCTAAAGGTATTGCGACGCGGCATCGACTTTATTCATCAGCATCCCCAAGCCGCCCAGGCAATTTACGATCAGCGGACGGGCGCTTATTCCGGAGACGCTATTGGCAAAGCTATTTATGACGCCACGGTTCCCTGCTTTACCCATGATTTTTCAATGAGTGCTGAATATTATGATCGCCTGCAAGCCTGGATGCTTAGCACAGGGCAGATTCCACAATCCCTGTCGGCCAGCGACTATTGGACGAACACCCTGGCGCTCTAGCTTGATTAGCCTAAGGGCAACTCCAGCCTCAGTAGCGCCGTATCTATTGTCAGTAGCCAACTTTGGCGTCTGATAATCCGCTGTAGCGATCGCCTTGAGCTTCGTCACGACAGCAGCAGGGGAGAGTGCTTGAATGGTTACAGCCCTTTCTAAACAGTGATGGCCTATCAGCGATCGCCAGCGTTGCCGTTCTGGGCATGATGGCTGCTCAGCCACGAACGGTTGTCACCTAGCTTGCCGACATCGCGGCTGTCTCAATGGCGGTTCCGCCCTACCTGCCAAAGATTTGAACGAGCCTGTCGGGGTTAATAACCGGAGAGGGCATTCGCTCATTTTGAGCCTCATGCGAGACATCTACAAAGCGCCGTTAATCAACCCATTGAGGCCATAGACTTGACGGCTGCCAACAAAGGGGACCAGTCGCACTTCACGTTCGTCACCGGGCTCAAAGCGCACGGCGGTACCGGCAGGAATGTCTAGGCGCCTGCCTCGGGCCTGCTCGCGCTCAAACTGTAGCGCCGTATTGACTTCAAAAAAGTGAAAATGGGACCCTACTTGAATGGGGCGATCGCCAGTATTGGCAACCATCAAGGTGATGGTTTCGCGTCCGGCATTGAGTTCAATATCGCCCTCAGCGGGCAGTAGTTCTCCGGGAATCATGGGCTCTCTCCAGATGCGGGTAGTCGGCATCGCCGCAATCGTGCGAACGACAGTATTTACAGAAGCTCAGGGGTGAACTAGGCGATCGGGTTGTGCACCGTCACCAGCTTAGTGCCATCAGGAAACGTCGCCTCCACCTGCACCTCATCAATCATGGCGGGCACGCCCGCCATCACATCATCAGGAGTAAGCAGCGTCGTGCCATAGTGCATTAAGTCGGCCACAGTGCGGCCATCGCGTGCCCCTTCCAAAATAGCCGCCGAAAGATAGGCAACGGCTTCTGGATAGTTAAGCTTGAGGCCTCGGGCTTTGCGACGTTCTGCAAGCAGGGCGGCAGTAAAGATCAGAAGCTTATCTTTTTCTTGAGGCGACAGTTGCATAAGCAGCTAACGTTTGAGACCAAATCTGACTGTACGTTGAAATGATGACTCAAACTAGGCAAATTTGATCGTTTTTCAGACCTGATTCAGCGTTTTAATAGATTTTAGGGATTTTGATGATTAATAAACTGTTACAAAAATCCTCGAAAAAATTGCCCTAGTTACCCTCCAAATCGCAGAGTTCGTTAGGATTTTAGACAAGTTTAGTCAAACAGCGTTTATCAAACTAAATAGATAAACGCTGTTTGACCAACGTCGTCCCCTACGGCGCTAAGGCCGATGTTCAGCATTTTATGTAGTTTCCGATGCCGGATTTTCAACCCAACCCCCCTTTGAAAGACGGAAAGCCCCAACGAATATTCTCTGATTCCGAGGAGTATGAAAAAGAGCTGCAGCTCATGCAAGATACGCACCTGCTGCTGAGGAATTTAGCTGAACGCGAAAAGGCAACCGTTAGAGCAATTCTGGACGGCTTGTATGAGGTCGGCTCGGTCAGGCTAATCAACAAAAAGATTAGCGTCAAAGCGCTGAGAGGACCGCTCAAGGGGATTGCCCACTTTAGCAAGCCGCTGTTCAAGGCGTTTGCCTGGCGCTGGTTTCGACGCAATTGCCCAGAGCTGATCACCCGTTGGCTATATCAGCAGGTGCGGTTTGGCGATCGCTCTCTGCTGCTTGAGGCTGTCCAAGAGGACATCGAGCCGATTGATGTTTTGCCAACGCCTGATGCCCTAACGCCATCAGCGGAATCGGCATCTAAAGATGGGCAAGCCTCCGAAGTCGCTCAAGCTGAGAATATGACGACATCTGCAGACATCCAAGCACCTCAGGAAACCCAACAGTCCATTGCGCCGCTAATCGAACGGCAGGCTCGAGAAATCATCGCTCTCAGGGGTCGAGTTTCTTGGCTCTCGACAATCGTTCTGGCACTGGCGATCATAGTTTGTCTCAAGATTTTTGTTTAAGCTGCCTCTGCCTATCTGAGCAAACATATTGCAGATTGTACGTGCGCAAAATTTTGACCAATGAGCGACACGCTTCTTCAATTCAGCTAAAGCTGCTGGCTTCTTTATCAGCTGCGCCAGCGCATTAGTCCGGTGATTTCAGTGGCGATATCAAATACTGGGCGATCGTCGGTCATGATTCGATAATCGCTGGGAATATCTTCGTTTTCTAGCGTTTTAGCTAACTCGGCGGCTCGATTAAGATGCCATTCAAGGCTGGCACCTATTTCCCGTCGTCTGAGCCGATTTTCTAGGGTTGCTAACTTAGCTGTTAACTGGAAAGTCACAATATTCGCTCCAGGGACCGCCAATTGAATGCGATCAATAAACGATTTGCTCTCAACAACGTAAGCAATGATCAAATTAAGCGAACCTGATTGAGAGCAATTTTTCCAAACGTCAGTGAGATTCTTTAAGCCCAATTGCTCTCCCCAAGGATCATCCGCTGGGCGAGGGTACGTATACCGAAGCTGGTCAAAATCGATGAACGTATGAGGAAGATGCTTTCGCTCCAGACATTCACTCAGCGCCTGTACTACCGTCGTTTTGCCAACCCCCACAGGACCACTGATCAACGCAACGGGCGTTGTGAGGTTAATCATTTATCAATTTCAAAAGAATGTTGAGTCATCAACCGACAGATTTAACAGCGTTCTGCACCAAGATTGCACTGACTTAAATTGAATTGTTATGGCGGGACAATAACAACATCTGGCAATAGCTTTATTCTCAACAGTTCTCTTACAGTCCGTATTTTCCCTGATGAGATTGCCATTTCTAAGCTATTGCGACTACCATTCCTAATGGGAATAACATTAATTCACACTAAAATTCGCTTCGCTTCTGAATAAGCAAGATAATGTGAGGGGATAAAAGGCTTCAACCACTGATCCAGCCGGGTGGTTGATATCGAGGTAGTCAACTAACCTTTGTTTGAGCACAGTCGTCACAGATTCCTGCTGTTATGGTTCACCGGATGGAGCAGACTTCAACCATTCTCTTGAAGCCGATTCAAGTTTCCCCAAGAGGTTTCAAGCGGCAAATTGAGACGATGCTGGGGGCCTTAATCCAGCTGAGAAAGCGAGTTACGCTGTTTGCCAAACTACCTAAGGGCAAAAACTGGTCGTCTGATCTTATGCAATACAGCCAGACGATTGATCCGCGACCCGATGTTTTTGTTTGGGCACGCGAGGTCAACCGTCAGCAGGATTGGCAGCAATCAATCATTATTCCGCAAGCGCATCCCATGCAGAAGGAATATTTTTTGTTAGCGCTCTCGGAAACCGTTAGCTGCCTGCTTCAAGGCTATCGAGAAGACGTCATCACCGACTCCGAATCTCTACATGACCCCATGGCTAAGATGCCACCGCCAGAGGAGCCGGAAGTCCTGCCTAGAGTGAATTACTCCATTACTTTTCAAAAGTCCCTGATCCAAACCTTTGTGAATGATCTGCAAGGCTCTGTGCAAACTAGCTTGGCAGAACATCCTCAGCAGGATGTTTTGCAATCTTTAGTGGCTAATTGGGACGATCGCATGCAGGTGCCCGAGCACTGTCATTCTGCCCTGATGGACGCCATCTTGCTGCAGGACGGACAGCATCAAGAGCGGCTGCAGCAGCAGGCTCGGGCCTATCGGCGTCAAGCGATGAGCGTCTCGAGCCTATCCACCCAAAACGAATCGCTGATCAATACGCTGCGGCTAAAAGACGACTTTTTGAACACCGTTGGGCAAGAGCTGCGGACGCCTCTATCCACCATCAAAACGGCGCTGCCGCTGCTACATTCCCCCAACCTAAAACCGCCCCAGCGCCAGCGCTATCTCGACATGATTAGCCGCGAGTGCGATCGCCAAGTCAACCTGATTAACGGGGTTCTAGAGCTGCTGCAGGTCGAGCGCACTCTAATGACCACCCAACCCGAGCCGGTCAACCTGTTCGACATTTTGCCCGGTATTGTCAGCACCTACCAACCCCTAGCCCAAGAAAAAGGCATCCGCCTTGCCTACACCGTTCCCAACACATTGCCAGCTATCTGCTGTCCCCAAAACTGGGTGCGCCAAATTGTGATTCAGCTACTGAGCAATAGCATCCGGTTTACTAACGCTGGCGGCGAAGTTTGGGTTACCGCGCAGCCAGCAGACGATGAAACCCTCGTCATCAATGTCAAGGATACCGGTGTCGGCATCCCGCAAAGTGAGCTGCCCCACGTCTTTGAGCACTTTTATCGAGGCCGACAAACCCCTTCTGAAGAAGAGGGGGCCGGTTTAGGACTCGCGATCGTCCGTCAACTGCTGCTTTACTGTGACGGGCGCATCAGCGTGGAGAGTCAGCCGGAAGTGGGCACCCACATTATGGTCAAATTGCCCTTGTACCAAACTGGGTAGCCACCATCTCTCAGCCGTTATCACTGACGGCTCTTTCAGTCTCACCGCCCCTCTCTGCCCCCAAGATTGTGAACGTACTGTTCGTCCATCAAAATTTTCCTGGGCAATATCCCCACCTCGCACAGGCCTTAGCCCAACAAGGGCACCGAGTTATTGGGTTAGGCGAAAAGGCCAATCTACAAAAGCGTCCTGACCTGCCAGGAGTCACGCGAATTGGCTATCCGACGCCCCAACCGGGTCACCAAAATACGCATCAATATCTGCGGGGGTTTGAAGGTCAAGTGCGGCGCGGACAGCAAGTTGTGCGATCGCTGCTCAATTTGCAAAACCAAGGGTTTATACCCGACCTGATCTATGCCCATCCCGGCTGGGGAGAACTGCTCTATATCAAAGACGTTTATCCCCATGTGCCCCTGATTGGACTATTCGAGTTTTACTACCACGGACGCGGTCAGGACGTGGGTTTTGATCCAGAGTTTGCCGCCCAGCCGCCGCTAGAATTGGACAGTCTCTGCCGCATTCGCACCAAGAACGTCAATAATTTACTTGCGCTAGAGGCCGTTGACTTTGGCATTTGCCCGACTCATTATCAAAAGTCAGTCATGCCGCTCGTCTTTCAAGACAAACTCACCGTTATTCATGACGGCATCAACACTACCGTCGCCGCCTCCGATCCGCAAGCTCAGCTCTCCCTGCCTTCAGAAACAACCACCATCGTCCTTGACCAAGCCAGCGAAGTCATCACCTTTGTGAACCGCAACCTAGAGCCCTATCGGGGATATCACACCTTGATGCGCTGTCTGCCGCGCCTGTTGCAAGAGCGCCCTCAGGCCCAAGTCGTTATCGTCGGGGGAGATGGCGTCAGCTATGGAGCCGCTGCACCGCCCCACCAAACTTGGAAAGAGATTTTCTACCAGGAAGTGCAAGCGCATCTCGACCCGACCCGCATACATTTTTTAGGGCGCGTTCCGTACAGCCAGTTGATTCAGCTTTTTCAAGTCTCTAGTGTGCATGTATACCTCACGTACCCCTTCGTGCTGTCGTGGTCAATGCTCGAAGCGATGAGCTGTGGATGCTTGGTGATAGGCTCGCGCACCCCCCCGGTCGAAGAGCTGATTCGAGAAGGCGAAAATGGCCTGCTGGTTGATTTTTTTGACCCCGACGCCATTGTTGACCGCGTTCATCAGGTAATGGCGCACCCCACTCGTATGCAGCCCCTACGAGAAGCGGCCCGCAACACTATTGTGAAAAACTATGATTTACAGACGGTGTGCCTGCCTCAGCAACTGACCCTGATGCAGCAGATTTTGTCCTCTGCACCGGCGAATTTGGCATAGTTTTGGCAGAGAAGCGCGATCGCTGTCCGTCCACCTGTTTTTCTCAAAAACCTTTTCAATCAGAAATAAATTAGCTTACAATCAGAGTCCGTGAATAAAACTGACCGTCTCGGAGAAGCTGATGCCTCGTCATTGTGACCTTACCGGCAAAAAGGCTAATAACGCCTTTGCAATTTCCCACTCTCACCGACGCACCAAGCGTTTGCAAGAGGCCAACCTGCAATCTAAGCGAGTTTGGTGGCCCGAGGGTAAGCGTTATGTCAAGCTTCGTCTTTCCACCAAAGCGATCAAGACCCTTGAAAAAAAGGGCATTAGCGCCATGGCCCGTGAAGCCGGTATCAATCTCTCGAAGCATTAAAGGCGTTCCGTTAACATCAACAGTTGGCCAACCGTCAACGCCACTTATTCCTTGAAAGCTAATCTACGGCCTTTCAAGGACTTTTGCTGTGCTGATATCGATTGAAGCTGTTCCTAGAGATGAGATGTCCGCTTCTCCAATTGGCGAAACTCGGTTAAACGTGCTGTTGGCATCCCTGCAGCCGCAGCTCCAGCCCTCAGTCTTTGTCTTTACCACGGTGCCAGTAGGCGAAACGCTGCCGCCCGAGGTGAATCTTGTTTGCGAATTTCGAGAAGCTGAAGGCATTACCGCGATTGTGCGTCAGACCGAGGCGGAACGGGCGCAATTACCTTACCAGTATCCCTGCCGCATGATTACTCTGAGAGTGCATTCCAGTCTGGAGGCGGTAGGCATGTTGGCCGCCATTACTCAAGCTCTTGCAGCAGAGGGCATTAGCACCAATGTTGTGTCTGCCTATTTTCATGATCACCTGTTTGTCTCTTGCGATCGCGTCCAAGACGCCCTGCACTGCTTAGAGCAGTTGGCAATGCAATCGCAGCGCCAGCTCTGATCGACACATTGACCAAATCCATCGCCGTAAAAGTCGATTAGCAATCGCGCTGCCCTAAAAAGCAATGGCCTGACGATCTCGCCAAAACTTCCCGGTTTCGTGCTGGGCCGCCTCGGTCGCCAGCCAGATAGCGGTGTCGGCTCCCTGCTCCGGCGATCGCGGAGCCGCTGCCCCGCCCATATCGGTTCTCACCCAGCCCGGATCAACGACATTAACGGCAATGGCCTGGGATCGTAAGGCCTCTGCCAGCATAATGGAAGCGCCATTGAGGGCAAATTTTGACAGGCAATAGCTGGGCACTCCGGCTGACAGTCCGGTCTGGGCCCCGTAGCCGCTGGACATATTGATCACTCTGGCGCTCTTAGCCCGCTCTAACAGAGGCAAAAAAGCCTGCACCATACGAATGGGGCCAAGGGTATTGATATTGAGGGTAGAGTCAAACAGTTCCCGAGAAGCGGTGAGCATGTTCATGTCGCCATCGGGATACACGCCAGCGTTGTTGACTAAAACGTCAAGCCGATTAAACGCCCGGCTGACCGTTTCGACCATCGCGGCGATGGAGCGATCGCTGCCCACATCCAGCTCGCTAGGCGTTACCATTTCCGAAAGTTTTTCGGCAGCCTGTTTGGCGCTATCCAACGAGCGCGCTGTGATGATTACCCGATAGTCTCGAGCGAGCAGCCCTCGGGCAATCGCCAGGCCAATGCCGCGATTGCCGCCGGTAACAAGGGCGATTTTTTGAGCATGAGTAGCCATTGGGAAACCTCCAGTGTCAGAAATTGTTTATCAGACTCAGCTACAGGATGTTCATTGGGCCAAGAGAAAAGCCACGCTTCGTCAGGATGCCTTTGACAATGGCCGCAGCCCTGAACAGCTTAAAGCCTGATTTGAACATCGCTATGTGGCCGGCCTTGTGATTGCATCATGGGCACGGCCCGCATCTTGTCGGACGGAGTATGCAATGCTTATTCGGTGGATGTTATGGACGCTTAGTGACTTCTGTCATCGAGGCATTGCCAGTCCCATAATACGGATGCTGCTGAAGCAATTGCCGGGCCAGCATGTTTACTGGTTTACGGATGAGGTGCCTGAACTATCCGCCAAACTGGATTTTGAGGAACCGCTCATAGGGTGAGGCGAGTCGTCGGAGCTTGGTTGACGAACCACAGTTAGTAATAGTGGCAGTGAGCTTGGGGCTGAGCGCGCCCTTGCCTGCTAGCCTGCGAGGTCATTGAGCTGCGCCATTTCCGATTCGGAGAGCCTCAGCGAGGCGGCTTTCACATTGTCTTCCAGATGAGTGATTGTCGTGGTGCCGGGAATCAGCAGGATATTCGGTGCGCGGTGCAGCAGCCAGGCCAGCGCAATTTGCGTCGGGGTAGCGTTGTGAGCTTGAGCGATTGTCGCCAAGATGCCTGCCGCCGTTGCCAGCGGGGCTCCCCGCTTGAGAGGATGCGCCCCTAAAGAACCGTAGGGAATGAAGGCGATATTCTGTGCGATGGCATAGTCTAAAACAGCCTTATGGGTGCGGTCCACCAGACTATAGCGATTTTGCACTGAAGCGATGGGGGCGATCGCCTGGGCTGCCTGAAGCTGCTCTAGGGTGACGTTCGAGACACCGATATGGCGAATCTTGCCTGCCTGCTGAAGTTCCGCCAGCGCTCCGATCGATGTGGCCAATGGCACTTGAGGATCGGGGCGGTGAAGCTGATAGAGGTCAAGGCGATCTCGCTTCAGTCGCCGCAGACTCCCCTCGACACCCCGTCTAAGACTGTCGGGGCTGCCGTCCGCCTGGATGC
>JBCCNE010000031.1:0-18485 GCA_039026015.1 Cyanobacteria bacterium P01_C01_bin.70
AGAAACAGCACTCACCATCAGATCAGCCTTATTCTCATCAACTTTTAGAAAGACTAGAGGTTAGCACTGAGCAAAATAGACCACGTTTGCAATCAGACTATGAACCCGTCTGCTTACTGGAGGTCTGAATATAGAGAATTAACAAGAAGACAGTGGGTACAAGCACGAACAAAATACTTGCAACGAATCCAAGATTATTAACTTCCATAGATTTGAAGCCTTAGCTTTCCATGACAACAAAGACGCACTTTTCAGTCTACGCCATCTTGATTGCTGCTTGGAACTATTCAATCCAGATCATTAGCTTAGCGATCGCCCTTCACTCAATTAAGCTTTCTTTTTCTTCGGCTTAGTCTTAACAGTCACCGGCCCATTAACAAGGGTTTGACAAGCCAGACGGCAATTATCTGGACGCTTACGCAGCCGCCGCTCCTCTACTGCCGTACGCGGAGAGAGATTTTCCATGCCTTCGACAATTTCAATTACACAAACTGCACATTGCCCATAGCCGCCGCAGTTCATCATTTTGCCAACGAAAGTATAGACATCGATTCCATTTTCTAAAGCTTTGTAACGCAGATTAGCCCCATCAGCGGCCACGACTTCCTTACCTTCTTCAAGAAACTTAATAGTTGCCATCAGTCCTATCCTCTCGACTTAGTTACAGTCTAACGATTGATTCGTGAGCATATACAAGGTTTGACCACCGCACCGCAGTCGTTCCCGACAGGCAAATCAAGTAACGAACTCGTAAACTTGATTGCGCGTCAGTGCGCCACCAGTTACATTTCTTTATACATGACCTATTGACTTATTTGTCGCCTGAGACCGCTTTAACTAGACTAAGCGGACATTTCCTCGATTCGTCAGGGCTCTGCAAAACCGGTAAACATCCCCCCAGAGCTATTTTTGCGGACTGCGAGGAGATGTAAATCTGGTAACCTGTTCATATCTATGACTCTTAATAAGCTTGCAAAAGATTTGTTGAAACTAATAGGAGGAGCGTAGTCGATGGGACTACCTTGGTACCGAGTACATACGGTCGTATTAAACGACCCCGGTCGTCTAATCTCTGTTCACCTGATGCACACCGCGTTGGTAGCGGGCTGGGCAGGCTCAATGGCTTTATTTGAGCTGGCGACCTTCGATCCTAGCGATCCTGTATTGAATCCGATGTGGCGCCAGGGCATGTTTGTTCTGCCCTTTATGTCCCGCCTCGGGGTAACTCAATCTTGGGGCGGCTGGAGCGTCACCGGCGAGGCCGCCATCAATCCAGGCTTCTGGAGCTTTGAAGGGGTCGCTGCGGCTCACATTGTTTTGTCCGGTCTGCTATTCCTGGCTGCCTGTTGGCACTGGGTTTATTGGGATTTGGATTTGTTCCGTGACCCACGCACGGGCGAACCCGCCTTAGATTTGCCCAAGATGTTCGGCATTCATCTATTTTTGTCTGGCCTACTTTGCTTTGGCTTTGGGGCGTTCCACCTAACGGGGCTGTGGGGTCCAGGCATGTGGATTTCCGACTCGTATGGCTTAACTGGTCATGTTCAAGGGGTGGCTCCTGAATGGGGGCCGGCTGGATTTAATCCCTTCAATCCAGGTGGCATTGTGGCTCACCATATTGCTGCTGGTATCGTTGGCATTATTGCGGGGCTTTTCCATCTAACTGTGCGTCCGCCTCAGCGTCTATACAAGGCTCTGCGCATGGGTAATATTGAAACTGTTCTGTCCAGCAGTATTGCCGCCGTTTTCTTTGCCGCTTTTGTAGTTGCCGGCACTATGTGGTATGGCAATGCCGCTACTCCTGTTGAACTGTTTGGCCCGACTCGTTATCAGTGGGACAGTGGTTACTTCCAAGAAGAAATTCAGCGTCGCGCTCAGGCGGCCGTTGCTGAGGGCGTATCGACTGAAGAAGCCTATGCGCAAATTCCTGAGAAGCTGGCTTTCTACGACTATGTCGGCAACAGCCCTTCTAAGGGCGGCTTGTTCCGCGTTGGCCCCAAGAACGAGGGCGACGGTATTGCCCAGGGTTGGCTGGGGCATCCAACCTTCAAGGATGATCAAGGCCGCGTGCTGACGGTGCGGCGTTTGCCTAACTTCTTTGAAACTTTCCCGGTGGTCTTGACTGATAAGGACGGCATTGTCCGGGCCGATATTCCGTTCCGCCGCGCTGAATCGAAGTACAGCTTTGAGCAAAAGGGCGTAACGGTTTCTTTCTCGGGCGGTGAACTGTCTGGGCAGACGTTTACGGATCCAGCTGCAGTGAAGCGAGTTGCTCGTAAGGCTCAGTTGGGTGAACCGTTTGAGTTTGATACTGAAACCCTAGACTCTGACGGCGTTTTCCGCACGAGCCCACGCGGTTGGTTTACTTTTGCCCATGCGGTATTTGCCCTGCTGTTCTTCTTTGGGCATATCTGGCACGGCTCTCGAACCCTATACCGCGACGTGTTTGCTGGTATCGACCCCGATCTCTCTCCCCAGCAGGTGGAGTGGGGTTTCTTCCAGAAAGTGGGTGATCGTAGTACGACCAGAAGTAATGAAACTGTCTAACGCTTTTAGGGCGCGTCATTAATTAGTGCTAAAAACCTTGTAAGACAGGCATTATCGCGTCCGTCCTAAGTTTTTCAGCTAGAGGTTGAAACCCTTGCCGAAGAAGTATTGGATGGCTAAATGATGACAGCCTGTAGTGAGTTAGCAGTTTGGTCCTCGTTAAGCGCTTGATTGAGTTCTCGCTGCAATGGTGTCGCTGAACAGTCAAGCGCTTTTTTAATCGCAATCCTTTAGACTAAACATAGATAGAGTAGGAGGCTGTGAAATATGGAAGCCGTTGCTTACATTTTCATTTTTGCTTGTGTGATTGGCACGCTGTTTTTTGCGATCGCATTCCGTGAACCCCCTCGGATCTCCAAGGATTAATCTCCTGGTGCAGTGAGCATCCGTAAAAGATCACGTTTTGTGACTATTTGACCAGCGGCAACCTGTTTTTAGCAGGTTGCCGCTTCATTTTTCCAAGGTTAGATACTATGGATGCAGGTGCATTACCCCAAGACTGCTTAGGTAGAGCAACCATTCCACTACTGGTAGCGTCTTGGCAGAATGCTCAGTTCGTCGAGTTCTACCGGAGACGTTTAGCTGCATGCAGTGTCCCTTCTGCCAGCATCCCAACAACCGCGTATTGGAGTCGCGCTCTGCTGAGAGCGGCAGGAGCATTCGTCGCCGTCGTGAATGTTTAGAGTGTCAGCGACGATTTACAACTTATGAGCGAATTGAGTATGTGCCGATTACGGTAATCAAGCAGAGCGGCGATCGCGAATCTTTTGATCGTTCTAAAGTACTGCGCGGAATTGTCCGGGCTTGTGAAAAAACCGGAGTTTTACCCAATATCCTCAATACCCTTGTCGATGATATCGAGGCCGAACTGCAGCAGCGGGCTCGCCGCGAAGTTGCCAGCACCGAAATTGGCGAACTGGTGCTCAAGCGACTAAAAACTGTCAACGAAGTCGCCTATATCCGCTTTGCCTCAGTTTACCAGCAGTTTCAAGGCATTGAGGACTTTACCAACACCCTCAAATTCCTTAATTCCGAAACTAAAGTCGCCTCATCTCCTGACACGACCGTCAATTCGCGCTTGAATGCGATGTTGTCTTAACACCTCACATCAGCAGCCGGTTCGTGATGCCAAACAGCCGCTTCCAGGCTGACGGGATGGTGGATTAAGTCCTGCAATGCTGCCTGCAAGTCTGCATAAACTGCCGTTGGAGCAAAGTCATTCAGGTAAAGCGCGCTCCGAATGCCGCAGGTAAGGGCAATAGTTGGTAGCTGAGCGGCCTGGCCAGCACGAACGTCAGCCTCAGTATCGCCAATCATGCAGCTAGCAGTCGTATTGAATCCTAATTGGCGCTGCTCAGCGATCGCCTCTGTCAGGCGGGCAACTTTATGCTCAATGCAGTTAGCATAGGCAGTCTCGGCATCATCAGCTCCATAAATCTGGCTGATGGTGGTGGCTAAGTCGTGCTGGTGTAGAAAGTCGAGTACTTGCCCTGCCTGTCGCAGCGTCACCAGCACAATACGGATGCCGCAGGCTTGGAGTTGATTGAGCGCGGCTTTGACTCCCGGCTGCAGGCGATCGCGATGGAGCAAGGCTGGCTGGTTGACTAAAGCCTGCACGTGGCCCAGAAAGTCTTTGACCTGCTGACCAGACAATCCCGACCAATCAGCAATGGTGAAATCAGGCACCCGATTTTGCTTCATGTACCAAAATTGGGTCTTGGTGAGCCGCCGCACTGGCAAAGCAGCGTGTTTGACATATTCTGCTTGAGTCGCTTCCAGCGCCAGACAATAGGTGTGATAGTAGCGATCAGAAACATCCACAATGGGACCATCAAAATCGCAAAATACCACGCTGCCGGGCTGCAATTGCAACAAAGCGCTGGCTGACTGAATCGTCGAGGGTGCAAATTTAGACCTAACAACATCCTGCATAAGCAAAAAACTTAAGAAAGATTACAAACTATTGCCAAGTCCTTACACTTTAACAGTCTGTTTTGAGAAATAGGGTGCTCATTAGCAGGTTTCATATAGTCTCAACCTATAGCTTATTAATTAAAGATAAGTCTTGCGAGCAGCCGCACCTTACGCTGAGGCTGCTCGCGCTAGCCATAGAGTCCGGCCCGTCATTGCGAATATTGCCTTGCAGAGGCACCCGGAACTGACTGGTCTGAACCTTACAATCCGCTGGCTCATAATTTTTCCCAAAACTGCTCAAATAAGGGTGCGGCCGGATCCAGAGGGGCCGCTTGGAGACATGAGAGCCGTCGCCCCTTGCGGCAATCGCCGTAAAGCGTGAACTGACTCACGACCAACAGCTCACCGCCAAATTCCTGCACGGAGGCTTCCCAGCTTTGGTCCGAAGACCGGCTCGAAGAATGTCAGGCCGCGACCAATTTTTCCAACGACCTCACCCTGGACGCCCTCTCGGGACTGCGTTATCCGCTATACCAGTACCCGCAGCAGCTAGCGATGACTTAAGGAGCGCTGCTGCACGATCGCCTGATAAGCCGCCCGAATCTTGTCGGCAGTATCCGCCATCGTTTGTTCATCTGGTTGCGTTTGCAAAGAGCGCAGGATTTGCAACTCCAATCCCCGCAGACCGAGTTCAGCGTTCCCGGCAAACCGCGGCTGCAGCACAAAATGAATATGATAAGGCGGCTGGTCAACCCAGGAATTAATGTAAATGCGCTCTGCTCCCAATGCGGTCTGCATCGCCCGCGTTATTTGCTGCAAAAACGGCCCCAGCGAGGCCGCTTCATTAGGAGACAATTCCCAAAAATTTTCGCGATGTGATCGAGTCTTGACCACAACCGCCCCAGCACCATGATTACCAATGCAGTGATCGGCCAGCCACCAGGCATTCTCAGCAATAACGCCCCCGGGCACAGCGCGTTCACCGCTGACAATTTGACAGGCCAAGCAGCCTGTCACAGGTTCAGGAGGCGGAAGATGAGAAGAAGACATCCGAATAGTTACAAGAAAGCACAGTCTTATGAGCTACAGCTTTGAGCAAACGGCCCTGCTTCAAGATTGTTACAAAGCGTCAGCGGTGAGCCAGGAATGAGCGCAACATTCTTCAAACAAGCGGTTCTAATGCTCTGCCCCAGTCTGCCCGAACAGCACAGCACCATGGACGGTCTAGATGGGTAGGCCCAGAATCTGTTGTTGCCGCTGGAAAACTAGCATTAGCCAAATCCTCCTCCGCGATTTTCCGAGGGTATGCACAAGCAGCTATCGAGCTGCTGGCGCAGGGTATCGTGATCAAGATTTTGGCCGATCAGCACAATTTGGTTTTTGGGACTGCCCTTCCACTCGTCGTCGTCGAGCGAAAACCGCTTGCCGCTGAGGTGAAAAATGTGTCGTTTAGGGCTTTCGTCAAACCAGAGAATGCCCTTGGCACGAAAGACACTTTCAGGCAGTTGATTATCCAAAAAATTCTGGAATTTACGAATCATAAAGGGGCGATCGCTCTCAAACGAAATGGACGTGAAGCCATCGACCGCTAAGTGGTCGGAATGATGATGGTGATGCTCATGGTCGTGCTCATGATCGTGGTCACAGTGGCCATGCTCATGATCGCAGTTGCTGTGGTCGTGATGCTCATGGTCATGGTGCCCGTGGTCGTGGTCGTGGTCGTGGTCGTGGTCATGGCCAGTATCTTGGCCAAAGTACTGGTCCGACTCGAACAGTCCCACACTCAAAATCAAGGGCAGCGGCACTTCTGAACGAGTGGTGCGAATAATCCGTGCCCCTTCTTTGACATCGTGAACTTTGACCTCTAATGAATCAAGATCAGCTTTATCGACTAGGTCGGCTTTGTTGAGCAAGATGATGTCACCATAAGCAATTTGGTTATAAGCTGCCTGACTGTTGAACAGATCAAGACTATAGTTTTCTGCATCGACCACGGTGATGATGGAATCAAGGCGAGTCAGATCACGCAGTTCGGTGCCTAAAAAGGTCAGAGCGATTGGCAGTGGGTCAGCTAACCCAGTCGTTTCAACCACCAAATAATCAATTTTGTCCTGCCGCTCCAGCACTTTATAAACGGCATCCATCAAATCATTGTTGATTGTGCAACAGATGCAGCCGTTACTGAGTTCGACCATCGTATCGCCGCTTTCTTCAGTGGTGAGTAGCAGGTCATTGTCAATGCCGATCTCGCCAAACTCATTGACCAAAACGGCGGTCTTGAGCCCTTCTTGATTGCTCAGAATGTGGTTGAGTAGAGTCGTCTTACCGCTGCCCAAAAAGCCCGTGATGATGGTGACCGGCATGCCTTTTTTGGTGTCTTCCATGCTCTGGGCTTGATTAGATGTAACCACTGAAGTCATAAGCTACTGCCAGAATTTGCGACATCTTCCATCATAATGTCGATTTCGACAGACGACCTTTGACAGACCACAATGGCCAATCTATGACGGCTGCAAAAAATCAAAAAAGGAGCCGCGATCGCGACCCCTTTCCACAGACTTCAAAACTGACGATGACTACATCAGACCCAGTTGAGACAAAATGCCTTGGCCCGTGATGTATTCAGTAGCGACACCAATAACGAAGCCCAGCATGGCTAGACGGCCATTCCAGGTTTCAGCAAAACCGACAAATCCGAACTTAGTATCTTTTTCTTCCATAAGAATTAACTCCAGACCATTAACCATGAATCTAATTCAACCACCCGTTACATACCGTAATGCAGATCACTATTAACTATCGCGTCTGGCCAGAAAGTGATTGTCAGTGCGAAGACGACAAAATTGCCAGTGATCTGATGACTGGGCAGCGTTTACCTTGAGCAGAGCAACGGATAACGCGCATTGTGTCAACAGCAGTTGACATTGATACAGGCAGTTTCAGCACAAAAAGCAATGACAGCCCTGGAGGAGACTGCAGTACATGGGTATAACAAACATTGATGCGTGAAGGACTTGAAGAGCTCAAGAGCCAAAAGTCGGACTGGAGTAATCACTTCTGCCATAAAGCGCTGGGAATAATTCAGAGGCTGGCGATCGCGCTCCACTGCGGCTATCCGTAAAACTCTTTATGTGAACTGACGTGAATGTCTGCGCTAGCAAAAAACTGGGGCGGCCTTAAATACTAAAGTCCAGACCGTTAAAGGCGAGCCGCGATTGTTACCACTGCGATGTCAACTCCCCCTCCCCGCATTTATTGCCTGCTGGCCACAGCCGCCCCTGTTGTCGTGGTCTTTCGGCGCGGGCCAACCGAATGGAGCCACGTAGGCCTTTGGGACTTGGCAGCTAATCGCTACGAGTCGGGAGGCTGGCTGCGAGGACGGATCTTTCCTCGGCGGTCTGATGTGTCGCCCGATGGTCAATGGCTCTGCTATTTTGCCCACAATCCCAAGGCTCGCTGGCAACATGGTGAGGCTTATATTGCCGTATCAAAGCTGCCCTGGCTGACGGCTTTGCACGCCTTTGCGACTCTAGGCACGTGGACGCGAGGCTACTATTTCACGGCTGACGGCAGTTGCGATGATGACCTCGACGCCCAAATGCCGATCGCTTATGGACTGCGGGCTATCCCAATCGAACAGTTTGCCAATGAGCGCCGCCGCGGCTGGCAAGCAGCACCCGACTCGCCGCCCCGCAGTGCTGGTGGCCCCTGGGACGAACACCGCAATGCCCGCTTGCGAAAGCCTCAACCAGGCGGTGATCACTGCCTGCATCTAGCCAGCCTAGGCCGAGCGGGCGGTGAGTTTGGTATTGCTCAGGCGGTGGGCGGACTGCGGGTGCAATACAGCTTACAGGCGGCTGGAGAACTAATGCCCTTAACGGATGTGCAGTGGGCCGATTGGGATAGTCATGGCCGCTTGCTTGTCGCGACCCGAGATGGCAGGTTACAGGTTCGAGAACTCAGTCCATCGACTTTAGTCACCTTTGAGGTTGACCTGTCAGCGCTGACGCCCGCACAGCGACAGCGATCGCCCGCCTGGGCTCAACGGTGGTAAAAAAAGCCGCGTTGAGAGTCCGGAATCGGAATTCAGAGTGCGGACTGCAGAGTTCAGAATGCAGAAAGGATTATCAGTTCTTGGTTCTTCGCTCTTTGCTCTTTGTTTTTGGTTCCCCACCCAATCTCATGCCCTGCCACCTTAGTACCTCAGCGACCCATCACCCTCGCACCGCATCACCCCAGTACCCTCACACTCCGCCCATGCCACCCGAAATCTCACGCAGTTCAGCCTCCGCAATTGCCCGTTTTTGCTCATATTGGGCGGTTGAAACTGACGGAAACTACTGGAATCCGCAAAATCATCAAAAAAGGTAACGCTCGATGATATGAAATCAGCACCCCACGGGTAGGCTACAACCATAGAGCTAGACACAGCAAATTCGCCTATTGGCTTCCCAAGGAGAAAGAACAAACCATGAAAACGAGTTTTACTTATAACTTGCTTAAGCACTTGCGTGAAAAGAAAGCGCAGGGTGGCTTTACCCTGATCGAACTGTTGGTGGTAATTATCATTATCGGCATTCTGGCGGCGATCGCCCTGCCTGCCTTCCTGAACCAGGCCAACCGTGCCCGTGAATCGGAAGCATCCAACTACGTCGGTGCGGTTAACCGCGGCCAACAAGCCTATTTTCTAGAAGAGTTAGTTTTTGCCACTGAATTAACTCAGATGGAAGTAGCTGTGCCAGATGAAACAAAGAACTTTAAGTATGGACAGAAAGACGGAACCACGAACGATCTGACAACTTCAGGCGATGACTGGGCTTCGGTTTATGCCTTCCCCAATGCCGATACGCTGAAGGGCTTTGCTGGTTTGGTTTATAACAATGCCGACAACAGCCAAGAAGTTCTGCTTTGCCGTGATGCCGTTGCAGGTACTGCTGGTGTTGATTTCACTTTAAATGACACCACCCTAACTTGTCCTGCTGGCTCCGATGCTCTGTAAGTGAGCTTCTGCTGTTAAATCGCCATTCTTTTGAAGATTGGTATTTGATTAAAGCTGCCTTGCTTTGTGGCAAGGCAGCTTTATTTTTAGCCTTTTACACCAGCTGCGTGATCGCCAATAAACAAGGGCTTCAAAGGTTATCTGTGGTAGCTTTGCAAACTATGCAACCTTAGCTAACCTTCCTATATCCTCTGGGTAGGCTTCGCCACAGGCAAGAAAAGGGGCCGATAAACTGAATGCGAGGCAAAAGGTAATTGCCTGCTCTTTTCAGTTGGGCTAAATAGCTGATGACACTTTAGCTTTCGGTTGACGTTAATATGCCGAAAGCGCTTTACGTTCAGTTGATAAAGCATCGTGAAGAATATCAATAGCATAGTTGCAGATCGCTCAAAGCTCCTGGGAACGATAGCCCTTATTGCTTTATTTATGGGGGGGGTAGCGGCGCTACAGCGCCAGCGCTGGCAAACGCTTTTTGCCGCTCAGGATGAGGAGCTGACTCAACAAGCCGAGTTAGAGACCCAAAAATTAGCTGCACAAGTGCAGATATTACAAAACATCCCAGCACTGGGATTTCGCAATCTCATTGCTGACTGGGCGTTTTTGCAATATGTACAGTATTTTGGCAATCGTGAACAGCGTCAGATTACTGGCTACGGCTTAGTTGAAGATTATTTTGAAGTGATTATTGATCGCGACCCTTATGCCTATGACCCTTACATCTTTTTATCGACCAGCTTGACACTCTATACAGCGCAGCCCCAGCGGGCAGTTGAGCTGCAAGAGCAGGGGTTGCAATCACTTTCACCACAGTTACCGCCTAACTCCTTTTATATTTGGCGGCAAAAAGGCGTTGATGAGATTCTCTTTCTGGGTGACTATGAGGCCGCGATTCGCTCCCATGAGATAGCAACGGACTGGGCCACCCAATCAGCTGCACCGGGTGCTGAACAAGCTGCACAGTCATTCAGCAGCACGGCGGAGTTTATCAAAAACGATCCAGAAAATCCTCAAGTTCAGGCGAACGCTTGGCTACAGGTTGTGGCATCAGCGCAAGACGAACAAACTCGTAGCATCGCGATCGAGCAAATCGAGGCGGCGGGTTATGAACTCGTCCAGCTAGGAGACGCCCGTTTTACAGTTCGGCCCAAGGCTGAGACATCCACTAGCGAGCCTTGATGCCTGCTTAGACTGGAATTTCTGAGATGGCCGCTATAAACCTGGAGATTAGCTCCAGCAAATGCTTGCTAAGATTTGGCCATTGAACACCCGGCTGCTTAGTATTCTTAGCCATGACTCAAACGTCAGACCCGTGGGAAAAAATTCGCCTACAATTTGATGCGCTGCCCTATCCCGATTTGCCGCTAGAGCAAACCCCAGGCGACCATCCGGCATACCTATCCGTCCACAGCTGCGTTATTCCTTATTACCTGCGCGATCGCCGAGTCATCGACCCTCAGGGCAGACTTATTTTAGATGCCGGTTGCGGCTCTGGCTTTAGGGCACTGGCTTTGGCCAAAGCGAATCCGGGAGCCCACATTGTTGGCGTTGATATCTCAGCGAAATCAGTCGAACTTGCCCAAAAGCGAGTGGAATATCATGGTCTGCAAGCTGATATTGAGTTTCACTGCCTACCGTTAGAAGATTTGTCTGCGCTTGGCAACGCTTTTGACTACATCAACTGCGATGAAACGCTTTATCTTTTGCCTGATCCAGCGGCAGGCCTCAGAGCCATGCAGGCTGTCCTCAAGCCTGAAGGCATTATTCGCGTTAATCTGCATAGCTGGTTTCAGCGAGAAGACTGCTATCGAGTTCAGGCTCTGCTGAAGCAGATTGGCTGCATGCAAGGGAAAGATCTCGATGAGGAAATTGCGTTAGTACGGCAGACAATGGAAGCCCTGCAGGAGCAGGTACTAACCAAAAAAATGCTTTGGAACCAAACTCCACTGTTCAAAACTGAGTCTGAGTTAGTAGCAGCCAATTTTCTACTGCGCGGAGACAAGGGCTTTACGATGCTGGAGTTTGCCGACTTGCTGCGTCAGGCCAATCTCGAGCTGATCAACATGGTGAACTGGCGCGAGTGGAATCTGGAAAAGCTGTTTAAGAATGTGGAAGATTTGCCGATCTCAATCGCCCTTGGACTGGCCGATATGAGTTTTGCCGAGCAGCTACATATGCATGATCTGCTGCACCCGGTTCATCGTCTGCTAGATCTGTACTGCGGCAACCCTGGTCAAGGGGCGGAGCGTCCACCCATCGAAGACTGGACAGTTGATTACTGGCAACGGGCAAAAGTTCATTTACACCCGCAACTACGCACCCCAGAATTCCAAAAAATCTTAGCTGCCGGAACTCGTAAACTGGGCACTATCCCGCTGCACGAACATTTTCCTATTGCTAACCAGCAGCTCAACCTAGATGACAGCATTGCGGGCTGCCTTTATCCCCTCTTAGAGCAGCCGCTATCGATAAGGGAACTGGGCGATCGCTGGCGGCAAATTCATCCGGTTGATCCAGCTACGCTAGAGGCCATTCCCCCTCAGCAAGCCTTTCTAACTATGCAGGGCGTGCTCACACAGCTTGAGACCGCTGGCTATCTTTTAATTGAACTTGTTTAGCAGCGGTGTTGTTGGGGCTTGATCCTCGGGGCTTAATGATCCGTTCTTGGCTTCTGGTTTTCTGCCTTCTACATTCTGGAAATGGTATTAGTGGGCAACAACGAGTTCGGAGTTTCCGAAAGTGAGTGAGAAAATCGCCTAACCCTATGCAAAATTTAAAATTCGGAATTCTATCATCTACTCTCCTCACCCCAGTCTCCCTGCTCCCCCGCTATCCTCATACCCGCCCGCCTGCTACTCATCTAGGAGAACATCGGTGAACTTACCTCGAACCCACTGGGACAAGATTCGACCGCAGTTTGATGCGCTGCCCTATCCCAATCGCCCCTTAGAGGAGAGCCCGCGCGACCAACCGGATTATCTGGCCGTACACAACTGCGTGATTCCCTATTATTTGCGAGATCATCGAGTGACTGACCCGGCAGGCAGGTGGATCTTGGATGCCGGGTGCGGGTCGGGATATAAGCTGCTGGCGCTGGCGATCGCCAATCCGGGGGCCCATATTGTCGGCGTTGATATCTCACCGACGTCTCTGGAACTGGCACAACAGCGGCTAGAATATCATCAAATTGAGAATCCGAGTCATTTTCATTGCCTGGCGATCGAAGAGCTGCCCGATCTGCCCTATCGCTTTGACTACATCAACTGTGACGACGTGCTTTACCTGCTTGAAGATCCGGTTGCGGGTCTTCAAGCCATGAAATCAGTGCTCAAGCCCGAAGGCATTATCCGGGCCAATATGCACAGCTCTTTGCAGCGGGCTAACTACTATCGCGTTCAGCAGTTTCTCACGCGGTTGGGCTGCCTAGAAGGAGCTCCCACCCCAGACGAAATCGGTGTCACTCGACAAATGATGGCAACGCTCAACGACTGGGTCATTTCTAAGCGCCAAACTTGGGGTCCCCAGTGTGAAACCGACGATCAGGTCGTTTTGATGAACCATCTTTTTCGCGGTGATACTGGAATCACCATGGCAGAGTTTTCAGCCATGCTGCAAAAGGCCGGCCTGGAATTTATCACCATGGTGAATTGGCGTCAGTGGAACCTGGAAAAGCTTTTCCAGAATATCGAAAAGTTGCCAGCGGCGGTTGCTGAGAGCCTGGCTGAGATGAGCATCGAGCAGCAGCTTCATGTGTTCGAGCTATTGCATCCCGTACATCGTTTGCTGGACTTATATTGTGGCCACCCCAGTCAAGGTCAGCAGAGACCCCCAGTCGCTGAGTGGAATGAGTCCTCGTGGCAGCAAGCAACCGCTTACATTCATCCGCAGTTGAACACAGATGCCTTTAGGCAAGCCTTGGCTACAGCGACGGAAAAGCTGGAGCTGATTCCGTTTGATAAGTATTTGCTATTGAGTAACCCTGGCATCAACGTTGATAGTTCCTTTGCTAGCTGCCTGCAGGCTTTGCTAGAGGGGCCGCAAACTGTGATGTCCCTGCAAGCGCGATGGCTTAAAGGACGTCCCCTTGACTTACTCACACTGGCCCCGACGAAGCCTGAAAAGGCATTTGAGACAGTGCGTAGTTTTTTGCTGGACTTAGAGCAAGCGGGCTATGTCATGGTGGAGATCCCTGCAAGTTAGAGTTGACAATTCGACTTGCCAAGATCTTGGCAAGCTCTAGTGTAAGAAGTGGCGGATGCTGGTCATCGCCATGACGAGACCAAGCTCGTTGGCAGCTTGGATGGAATCGGCATCACGTTTGCTACCTCCTGGCTGCACGATCGCGCTAATCCCCGCCGCCGCTGCCGTACGCACCGAGTCATCAAACGGAAAGAAGCCATCACTAGCGAGGACGGCACCTTGAGCTTGCTCACTAGCCTGCTCTAAAGCTATTTTGGCTGCGCCGACCCGATTCATCTGACCAGCACCGACCCCTACGGTGGTGCGATCTTTAGTGACTACAATGGCGTTGGATTTCACGTGCTTAACCAAGCGCCAGGCAAACAGGAGTTCTTCAAGAGTATTGGCGTTGGGCTTTTTATCGGTGACAATTTCCCACGCCGACGGATCATCTTCGATATGGTCACTCTCTTGCACCAAAAAGCCCCCTGCGATCGCTCGGGGCATGTGAGTGGGGCCGCTAAGCAAATCTTCTAGCAACAGCACTCGCAGGTTGCTTTTCTTCGCCAAAATTTCTTGAGCTTCCTCATCACAGGCAGGGGCGACAATGCACTCTAAAAAGGTTTGGGTCATGGCGGTAGCGGTATCAGCATCGACAGCCCGGTTGAGCGCTACAATGCCGCCAAATGCGGAAACCGCATCCGCATCGAAGGCTTTTTGATAGGCCTCAGCCAAAGATTTGCCCTGGGCGGCTCCGCAGGGATTTGTGTGCTTCAGAACCGCCGCCGCAGGCACCTGAGCGGGGAATTCGGCAATAATGCGCCGCGCCGCCTCTAAATCAACCAGATTGTTGTAGCTCAAAGGCTTGCCCTGCACCAGCTCGGCGGCAGCCCAACCGGACAGCACGTTCCCAGTTTGATACCAAGTGGCTGGCTGGTGAGGGTTTTCGCCATAGCGCAATTGCTGACGCTGCGTGCCGGTTAGCGTCCACCGCTGGGGCAGCTCAGTTTGGGCGGCGGTGTCTGCCGCTTCGTCTACGGTTGAGAGATAGTGAGCGATCGCCTGATCGTAGGTCGCCGTGTGCCAAAAGGCCTGCCGCGCACAATCTTGTCGAAAACCCGGCGTCACCTCACCACTGTTTTCTGCCATTTGCTCGACGTAGCCCGCGTACTGCTCTGGGTGACACAGGACAGTGACGAACGCATGGTTCTTCGCTGCTGCCCGCAACAGCGTCGGGCCACCAATATCGATTTGCTCGATCGCTTCCGGCAGCGTGACATCTGGCTGCGCCACAGTTTGCTCAAAGGGGTATAAATTAACCACCACTAGGTCAAAGGCGCGGATATTGTTGGCTGTCATTTCATCGGCATCACTGGGTAAAGCGGGGCGGCCCAAAATGCCGCCGTGGATGCGGGGATGCAGAGTCTTGACGCGACCACCCAGAATTTCGGGAGAACCCGTGTAGTCAGAAACTTTAGTGACTGGCAAGCCAGCGGCGGCGATCGCTTTGGCTGTGCCGCCACTGCTGACAATTTCAAAATCAAAGGTTTCGACGAGTGCTTTCGCCAAATCTAGCAGCCCAGTTTTGTCGGAAACGCTCAGCAATGCTAGCCGTGACATCGCATTTATCCCTTTTTATGCCGGTCTTTAATCATACCGAGGATTGGCGATTGGCGATTGGCGATTGGCGATTGGCGATTGGTGATTGGCGATTGGGTGACAAATTACGTTAGCAAAGCCTGCCCGGAGGGCTTAGGTAGATTAAGTTGGTGGAGTCAGTGAGACAAGTGAAGTAGCGGCGAGGCATTTTGTGAATAGTGCTGTCTTCTAATCCAGTTGGCTACAGTCAAAAGGCTTTGCCCGTAAGCGGCGGATGAATTTTGGACTCTATAGTTTTTATTCTTTGCCCCATGCGCTTCGTTCTTCACTGTGCCCCACGCAGGGCGAGACCCTACGTTCTTAGGGTTCTGAACCCTGCATGTGGCAGTCTACAAACTGTACGGCCACGATAGGTTGCAGCCCTCCGCACTCGCAACTCCGAATTCTGTGGGGCCATGTCCTCCCGCAGGGTACTCTGAATCCTGAACGCTGCCCTCTTCTCTTCGTTACGCTTCGTTATTAGACAATTACTCCTCGTAATCGCGGAATGCGTTGAGTAAATTAGGTAAAGCGCACCCCTCGAATTTCTAATTTATGCCTGATGCGTCGTCGATTCAAAACAATAGTCTGCCCTGGCAGATTCGGCAGGGAGGCAAGAACCTTTCGGAGTGGATTCAGCTACAGCTTTCGCAAGGGGAAACAAATGAGACTGCACCGCCCCCTGACTTTAGCTTTCCGCCGTGGTTAGGGCCATTTATCGTATGGGGTTTGATTATCGGTGGAGCAATTTGGCTCGCCTGGGTGCTGGTACAGGTAATTGACCAGTATCTCGAAAACCGCCAAGACCGTCCTGCTGAAGCACAAGTAGAATTCATTGCCCCGCCGGAAAAACATAGTGTGGCTGGGTGGCTGCGTCAGGCGCAGCAGTTTGAGCGCGAGGGCAAGTGGCGCGAAGCCTGCCGAGCGCTATATATGGCAGCACTACAGTTGCTTCATGATCGTGAGTGGATTGCCCACTTGCCCAGTCGGACGGATGGCGAATATTTGCGGGCCGTTCAACAGTTACAAAAGCCGCGACCGTTCCAGGTGTTGATACGAACCCACGAGCGATCGCTATTTGGCGGCGAGGTGCTGGCAGCAGACAACGTACAGCGCTGTCGTCACGCTTACGAGGAGCTTGCCGACTAATGAAGCAAGGAGCGCTATTTAAAAATCGCTACGTGCGTATCGGCCTAGTTGCGCTGGTGCTGCTGTTTGGTCTGATGGTGCTGCTGGCCCCAGCCACTGGGCAAAAAACTAGCGGCTCTACCTACAATCGGGCGCCCGAAGGCTATCTGGGCTGGTTCGCCTATATGGAATCGCAGGGCACCCCTGTCCAGCGCTGGCGGCGTCCAATTGAAGATCTACTAGAACAGCCGAGTTCCGGCCCGCAAACGCTACTGCGCATCTATCCGGGCCTGGTCAATTCCTTCCAAGCGTGGAACCGAGCTTGGCTAGAGGAATGGCTGGCGGCAGGCAACACGTTTATCGCCATCGGCTTGAACTCAGAGATTACCGAAGCTCCTTTTACAACACGGCTATCAAGCGATTTTGGTGAGGTGATGATCAAAACGCGACGGCGGCGGGGACTATCGATTAACAGCGATCGCAATTTGCTGGGCGACGAATATGGAGCAGTGGTCTGGGAAAGCCAGGAGAACGAAGGCGGGCGATTTATCCTGTCGCTCACGCCTCATCTTGCCGCCAACGCCTACATAGATGAACCCGGCAATTATCCTTTCCTAGCGGCTCTGGCGACCGCAACCAGCGGCCCCATCTGGGTGGATGAATATCTACACGGCTTCAAGGAAGCGGACGTCATTGTGACCGAGACCGTGAATAGCTGGGGAGCCTATCTGGCGCGCACGCCAGTTAAAATCGCCTTGATTCAAATCGCGATTTTGCTGAGCATTTTCTTGCTGGCTCAAAATCGGCGGTTGGGCAACCTCACTACGGTCAAAGCGCCCAAAGTCGATAATAGTCAGGCCTATATTGAGGCGCTGGCAGCGGTGTTACACAAGGCTGAGAGCACATCCTTTTTAATCGATATGATTACTAAGGCCGAGCGATCGCGGCTGCAAAATGCCCTGGGCTTTCATTCTGCCAATATCGAAGACAGTGCCCTGAACTCCGCCTGGACTCAGCAAACTGGACAATCCCAGCAGGTGATTGAGCCCCTGGTACAGTCTCCCCAAACGCCGAAAAAACAAGCGGATGCCATCCTTAAGACTTGGCTAGAAAAGCTGCGGCATATTCGTCAAATCTCGATGCGCTAGGGCGCGTCATCAATTAAGCCCAGAAACTCTGGAGACAAGTCGAACCGCGCCCGTTCACCAAACCCACTTAAGGCTGATTTTTGTATATTCTCGTGGTTCGAGCGACAAACGATGACAGCCCCTAGAACCAGCGCTTACAATCAGGTGTCCTCATTGCAGACCGACCTTATGAATGAACTACAAGGGCAAATCCAGCAGATTGGCAAAACCCTCGGAAAAGTCGTGGTTGGTCAAACAAACGTGATTGATCAACTCTTGGTTGCCTTACTCTCAGGCGGTCACGTCATCCTAGAAGGGGTACCCGGCACTGGCAAAACCCTCATGGTCAAAGTGCTGGCGCGGCTGATACAAGCGGATTTTTGTCGCATTCAACTGACGCCCGACATCTTGCCGTCAGATATTTTGGGTACCAACGTTTTTGACCTCAACACTCGCAACTTTACCCTTAAAAAAGGTCCCATTTTTACCCAGGTTTTGCTGGCAGATGAAGTCAACCGCACGCCTCCAAAAACCCAAGCGGCGCTGCTCGAAGCAATGGAAGAGCAGCAGGTCACCCTCGACGGCACCGGACATCCCCTGCCCGATCTCTTTTGGGTCATCGCTACTCAAAATTCCCTGGAATTCGAGGGCACATACCCTTTACCGGAAGCTCAGCTCGATCGCTTCCTATTCAAGCTGATGGTCAACTATCCTGACCCTCAAGCGGAAAAGCAAATCTTGAAAAATACCCAGTCAGGTTTTGAAGCTCGCCGAGTCAACATCCAAAACCTGCAGCCCATTGCCAGCGAAAAGGCCATTTTGGCAGCGCGGCAGGCGGTCAAACAAATCCAGGTAGAAGACCAAATTTTGGACTATCTGCTGGCCCTCACCCACAAAACTCGCCAGTCTCGTGATTTGTCTTTGGGAGCCTCACCCCGCTCCTCGGTTAGTTGGCT
>JBCCNE010000032.1:0-18352 GCA_039026015.1 Cyanobacteria bacterium P01_C01_bin.70
TGGGCAGCGTGGACATCACCCCGACTGCCAATGGCGAATTTGGCACCACCGAGGTGGATTTTGTGGGTGTGAGTGAAGTGGTCGTTGATCTCAACGGCAGCGGCGCGATCGCCGAAATCAACTTTGCTTAAAGCATGGCCCGTTCTCAGGTTGGCGAATTCTTGGTCAATCTGAGAACTGCTGCGATCGCCCCTAGAATTGGACGATGCCAACAGTATCGATTCTCTAGGGGAAAGGGTTACGGCGATCGACAAAAGAGTCCACACGTGGTTTCTCTTCCCCTGTCTGAATTGGCAGGGGATTTTTTAACGTTGTGGCTGTCTAGCAGTCGCACAATGATTCCCGATGGCCGCGTAACGGTTCCTGACGGTTGTATTCCACGTGTGGTGATGGGTGGGCACGAGTTGAAGTTTCCAGAATCGAGTTGAGATGCTGCCCACCCGATGCAGCTTGCGCATGGCACCATCACTTTCTGACTGAAAAGAGAACACTAATTTTGCTGAACTATGCTTGACTACTTCGGCAGATTATAAGTAGACGCGAGCACTTTTGAAGTGCAGCTGATTCTAGTGAATAGAAGAAGTTTAATCAAGAGCTGTAATTATTAATATTATAAAAAATCTGAATTACTGTTTATTCTGACTACATAATTTGGCCAATATGTCAATTTACACATATTTATTTTTCACAGGTTTGAGATTTATTTTTGAAAATATCAATCATGCCCAATGCGTTTGCTTAACCGAACCTTCTTTAGAGCATAAATTTAACTTAATTTAGGTGTGAAGATCAATCGAATCTGGTGAAGTTTTCCGATTCGTCAACTTTGACTTAACCAATATATTTGAGATACAGAGGCTTATTCCATGTCTTCTTGAATTTACTTTCGTAGTTCTTTTTAGAAATAAAACAACGTTTTTTGTTTGAACCAAAGTCGAATTATCTAAGATCGACACCACAGATCTACATGTCAGTCAACAAATAAAAGAAGTCAGATTTTAATGCTCAATATGGCTGTTATTTCTATTCTTAAATGATTAAGAAACAAGCTGCCTGGACTTAAACTTTACCAGGTCTCTTTCTTAAAGTTTGCATGTGAAGCTACAAGCGATTGCGAGAAAACACTGATATCGCTAATCCGCACGTGACGATAAACAACCTGGTGGAAATTAAGGCCAGAGATGTCGTTATTTGCTGCTGTTGTTGATTGCAAAAGCTCCACAATTATGACTAGTAACGTAATTTTCATTCATCCTGACGGTACTGATCCGTCTCATTTTGCCGCCGCTCGTTTTGAGTCAGTCGGGCCCGATGGTCGCCTCAATTGGGACGAAGCGCCCAAATCTTCAGTTTATCTTGGTCACCTGGATGATCAGATTGTCGCCACCTCCAACGCCGGCGCAGTGGCCCACGCCTACGGTATTAAGCCCGTTGCCCCGAGCTACGGCTTTGATGAAAACGGAGAGGAATATCAGTCCCTGGCGGCGCTACAGGGTCGGAACGTAGATGGATCGGCAGCCGACGCCACAATTTTGGAAGAGGCGATCGCTGCCGGGCGTCCTACCGCTGTGATCAACTCGGGCTTTATCGCCGAGCCCGGCACGGGCGTCTTTTTGGCGGATGCCGAGAGCCGTAGCGATCGCGAAGGCATCACCGCCCAGATCGTGGAGTCCGGCGTGAGCGTCATCATGGGCGCGGGCGAAGTGGACTACTTGCCCGTCGGCACCGTCGGCTTCTTTGGCGAAGCAGGCACCCGCGAAGACGGTCGCAACCTCATCGAAGAGGCGGAAGCCGCTGGCTATACCGTTGTCTATACCCGCGAGCAGCTTGAGGCACTATCCGCCGACACCGAGCGCGTGTTGGGCATTTTTGCTGCAGAAGATACTTATAACGATGTGCCCGAAGGCAGCTTGGTGGCCAACGGCTTTGTTGATGCGAATGGCGAACTGATCACCTACGGTCAGCCCGGCAACGAAAATCCGCCTACAGTCGCTGAAATGCTAGAGGCGACTCTGAGCCTTGACGTGTTTAGTCAGGAAGACGAAGGCTTTATGATCGTGCTCGAAGAAGAGGGCACCGACAACTTCGGCAATAACAACAATGCTCGCGGTACGGTTGACGCGACGCTGCGAGCGGATGCGGCGATCGGCGTGGCCCGTGACTTCATCGACAATGTTAACTTTAATACGTTCGTAATCACCGCTGCCGACAGCGCCGGTGGCAGCTTAGAAATCGACGACGTATCGGGCGAAACTGTCGGCACTACGGTTGCTCAAGCTCGACTCGATGAGGCTGGCGAGCCCTTTGGTGACGAGATACCTTTTGACGGCACTACCGGCAGCGACACCGCGCCCTTTGTGGCAGCGCCCGCCGCCAACGGCAATGTTTATGAATATGGTATTGCCTGGGCTGGTCTGCCCGATTTTGCTGGCAGCATTGTCACCAAAGCCTACGGCGAAGGAGCAGATCGCCTGCCCGCCACCATCGACAACACCGGCATCTACCGCCTAATGTACGAGAGCCTGTTTGACGTCAGCCTGGATGCGCCTGAGGGCGTGCCGGATGATTTGGCTCCGCGGCAGGCCCCTGAACCTACCGCAGATACCGGCAACGTCATCTTTATTCACCCCGACGGCACTAGCCCCTCCCACTATGCGGCGGCTCGCTTTGCTACCGAAGGTACCGACGGGCGCCTCAACTGGGACCAGATGAGCCATGCCGGGGTCTATTTAGGGCATATCGACGATCGCCTTGTCTCCACGTCCAATGCAGGCGCAGTAGTCCACGCCTACGGCGTTAAGCCCTTTGCTGGCAGCTATGGCTTTGATGCGCCGATTGAAGAAGGCGGCGAAGAAATCGTTTCCCTCTCGGGCAAGCCGATCACCATCATGCAGGAGGCTCAGGCCGCTGGTAAGGCGATCGGCATTATCAACTCTGGCTTTATTGCCGAACCCGGCACCGGCGTTTTCCTGGCGGATGTGGACAACCGGGGTGAGACCGAGGAAATCACCGCTGAAATTCTCGAGTCTGGTGCCGAGGTGATTCTGGGTGCGGGCGAAACGGACTATCTGCCAGTTGGCACCGTGGGCGTCTTTGGGGAAGAAGGTACCCGCGAAGATGGCCGCAATTTGATTGAAGAAGCGGCAGCGATGGGCTACACCGTTGTCTTTACCCGTGAAGAACTAATGGCGGTCAACCCCAATGAGACCGATAAGCTGCTTGGCATCTTTGCTGCTGAAGACACCTACAACGATACCTTTGAAGACAATCTGCGGGCGCAGGAATGGGTGGATGAAAATGGCGATCTGATTCTTTATGGTCAGCCGCCGCTGAATCCTAATCCGCCCACCCTAGCGGAAATGCTTGAGGTGGCTTTGCCCATTCTTGACGCTGACCCGGACGGCTTCATGCTGACCTTAGAGGAGGAAGCCACCGACAACTTTGGCAACAACAACAATGCGGCGGGTACCATCGAAGCGGCGATCCGGGCCGATGCAGCGATCGGCGTGGCCATGGACTTTGTGGACAACACTGACCCCAACACGCTGATTATTACGGCAGCTGACTCTGACGCGGGCGGGCTGGAAGTGCTTGATGTGCCTTTGGGCTTCTTTGGGGAAATCCCCGAAGAATTCAACTTTGATTCCACCCTGCGGGTACAGTCTGATCAGGTTTCCTTTGGCGACAGTGCCGACGGCTTCCCGGTGGAAATGGATGATATCGATGGCAGCAACAACGGCAACTATGAGCCGTTCTCCACTGGGGCTCCCGATGCCGATGGCGATGTGTTTGACTTTGGGGTGGCCTGGGCAACTTTGACCGACGTCAACGGCGGCATTGTCTCCAAAACCTACGGCCTCAACGCCGATTTGCTGCCCGCCACGACCGACAACACCGACATCTACCGGGTGATGTACGAAACTCTTTTTGGGATCACTCCCGAAGAGGCGGCCGCTCAAGGCGATGCGCTGGACTTTGAGGGTGAAGGTCTAGCAGCAGGCACGGTGATCACCGATCAGTTCTCGGGTTTAAGCATTGCAACTGACGGCTTGGCGGCCATGTTGTTTGATACCAGCAGTCCGACTGGCGGTGACGAGGACCTCGCCTCTGATACGGCTGGCCACGTGCTGATTCTCTCGGAAGATGGCGACAGCACCAATCCTGATGATAGTGCCGCTGGCGGCTCCTTTACCTTCACCTGGGACGAGCTGGTGGATATTGCCAGCTTTGACTTCCTGGATGTGGAAGAAGGCGGCACCATCGAAGGCTATGGAGCTGACGGGACGCTGCTGGGCAGCGTTGGCATCAACGCCACTGCCGATGGTGAGTTGGGCAGCACCGAGTTCGATTTCTCAGATGTGCTCACGGTGGTCGTTTCCCTGTTTGGCAGTGGGGCGATAGCTAACGTTAGCTTTGCTTAGCCCAGGTCACGACCTCAAGCTGAATCTGCCCTGACGGTTTGAGGATTCGCACACGTATTCTTCTTTGCCCTGGCTTACACCGGCCGGGGATTTTTGCTGACTGGGCGATCTTCATCCATCAAAAGCAGGAGAGTCCGCAATGCTTAGGGCTCAGCACGTTCCGAAAATCTGTATTGGAGCATACATTAGAAGGTCTTGCCGACTGCGTACACTCCGGTTGGTGTGATGGAACTTAAATTATGAAAGCAACTGTATTTTCAGCACTGGCGATCGCCGGATTCGTTGTAACCGCAACGCCCCTCGCAGCTGATGATCACGTATCGCCCAATGGCGTCGAAACCCTATCCCCCGAAGGCGGTATTATTCCTACCGCTACCTGGAGTTTGGGCACGCGAGCCGGAGACTTTGTTTTTGTCGCCGGGATGCGCGGCATTGATCCCGAAACGAATATGCTGGTTCCTGAGGCGGAAGGCCGGGTGCGGCAAGCATTTATGAATATGCAGCTGATTGCTGAGTCAGAAGGGGCAACCCTGCGCGATGCCGTCAGGCTGGTTGTGTATGTGACTGACATGTACCGCTACCGCCCTATTGTCAATCAAATTCAGGAAGAGCTTTGGGGTGATGGTCCCTATCCACCCCGCACCATTGTCGAAGTAGATCGCCTCAACCAAGATGACATTGTTGAGGTCGAAGGCACCTTCTACGCCCCCGTCGAAGAGTAACTTGCCAACTGCCGCCAGGCAATTTCGCCTCATTCTTTAGGGGCTGTCATCATTTAGCGGTCAAGTCCTGATACTGAAAACGGTTCAGTCCTTAGCTGGTTTTGCGGGACAGGCATTGCTGTGCCTGTCCCGCAAGCATTTCAGTGCGTCTAGGCGTTTGCTTCAGGTTACTGAATCGCCCCCTTCCAACATCACGCCAACTCACCTCACTCGAATTTGGAGATCAGATTTTTCCTCGAAACACTTTGAAATTCCCCAAAAATAATCCGGCTGCAATGACCACTGCGCTTTAGTGAAGCTAGTCTCAGATGACTGCGCAGCACCCTGCACCCTACACATAATGGATTTATCCATAAGAGAAGATGGGGCATTGTCTAAAATAATCAACTGGATGAGAGCTGGGATAAGAGGCGTTCTCCCTGCTGGATGTAGCGTTTGTTTTTACGATATTGGAACTGGGTTGAGCTTTTGATTCTGATGATCATGGTTTCGAGAGTATCGCGAGCCGTTGCCATCTCTCCAGCTTCCTGCTGCATCTGGGCCAGCATCAGATAAGCCTCCGGATGGCTCCAAGACTTGAGGTGCTCCTTGAGGTGAGATGCAGCCTGCTCTCGCTCTTCTAGCTGATACAGCACCTGTCCATAGGCTAATGAGGCTTCACCGTAAGAAAAATCCGGCTTTAGGGTAATCAGCTTTGCCAAATGGTCGCGGGCGATCGCCAGCTTTTCCTGCTCCACTTCCACACAGGCAGTCCCCCAAAGCGTTTGAATATTCTCAGGCTCTTTCTCAAGGGCGGTTTCGTACGCTTTGCCTGCGGCTTCTAGATTTCCCAATTGATGGTGAATATCGCCCAGTTTCTGATACTGGTAAGCGTTACCGATATTTTTCGCTTGGGCCTCGGCCTGCCACAGCGCATCTTGCAATTTACCTCGCTGCACCCAGGGCAAGTTGCTAAATGCGTTGGGATGGTTTGGCATCCACACGATCACAAAATACAGCGCTGCGCCAATGATGTTGAGAAACAGCAGAATCCAAACCCATGTAAAACCGCCTCGGCTACCGTTTTTCAAACAGTCATAGAGCATCCAGATCCAAAACGCGGTGCCCAAGAGGCTGAGCGGGCCTAATAATCCGTAGACTGCGTATAAGAGCGCCATGATTCATTGAGGAGAGTTGACTAAACTTGACAGGAGATTCAGCCTAATTGCCAACAATTTGTGGTGTGCCAATCTCTCTCTCAGCTTTCCCCTGAGCTAACTCTGCCAATCAAACCGACAATTCCTATTTTGGCAGGCGATTCTCCGCGGGAGAGGCTACGCCAACGCGTGTCCAGTGGCTACAATGCAGCTATCTTGCAAAAACCCTCTCAGGGATTGACCCGCAATGGTTAATACACCTGTCGCCAGCCCCACGCGATATCCTGATTCGGACGGTAAGCCAATGGCCGACAATACCCTCCAGTATCGGTGGATTGTACGCCTGGTCACCAATCTGAAGAAACTCCTGCGGGGACAAACGGCTTTAGTTGCAGGCGATTTGCTGTGGTATCCCGTTCCGAACAAAGCGCCCGTTCCCGCTCAGGCACCGGATGCGATGGTGGTCTTGGGGCGGCCCGATGGCGACCGCGGCAGCTACAAACAGTGGGAAGAAGACAATATTGCGCCCCAGGTCGTTTTTGAAATTCTCTCCCCCAGCAACAGTGCGCGAGAAATGCTAGCCAAGCAAGCTTTCTACGGCAAATATGGGGTCTTGGAGATGTTTTTCTATGATCCCGATTCCCACGACTTTTGGGGCTTAGTGCGATCGGCACCCGACGAAGACCTTACCCCGATCATGTCGATGGATTTTCCTTGGACATCGCCCACGCTGGGAATCCGGTTCGAACTGTTTGAGGATGGTCTAGAGATTTTTCATCCCAACGGAGAGCATTTCAAAGATCCCAGCGAGTTTATCGAGGAACGGGATCAAGCTCAGCAAGAAAGAGATCGGGCGTTTGCCAAACTCCGCGAACTTGGTGTCGATCCCACAGATCTATAGCTGACTAAGTTGACGCACCTCCCTCTGATATTTACTTCGTCAGCAAGGAACCTGCTCATAGGTGCATAGCTTGCCCTCGCTTCATAAGCACTTAGATTGTCGCCACAAAACCAATCCCCAATGTTCCATAGCAACTGATTCAGGACTCTGTAATCGCACTGTCGATCAACTAGCGATCTTAACAAGATGGCTGGTTGGGGAGATCGCTCCAAGCCAAACCTCGCAGATTCTACTGATATAAATTTACGTGCAGAAGAATGATACAGATTCTCCAAACTCTGGCTACACATCCTGTTCCCCGGCCCCCTTGCTCCCAAATCTCTCCATTCCGATCTGTAGTGCTATTCCGGAGAAATGGTATTAGTGTGTAGATGTTCAGCAAACTACTTGATTTTGTCAATATCTTTATCCCTAACCAAGTAAGCAAGCGTCTAGAAAGATGAACAAGGGCTAAAGTCGCCTTGTCACCCTTTCAGCTAATCAGCAATGTTCCAACATTTGTATGTCTATCGACGCTCTTAAGGTGGGCAGCTGATTTGTCAGTGGAGCGATCGCCCGGTGCGGTACTGTAAGCACTACAGGGCTTTTGTAAGGCGACCCATGACTGATCAACGGTCTCATCCACTGCGACTATACGTTGGCGAGGGATCGGATCCCTCTCGCCACGCGACCTGGCTGGAACTGTTTTTTGATCTGGTATTTGTGCTGGCGATCGCACAGTTGTCTCATTTACTGCACAGCGATCCGAGTTGGGCCGGCATTGTCGGATTTGCCGCCCTATTCGTGCCCGTCTGGTGGTTGTGGATTGACTTTAGCTATTACGCCGATCAGTTTGATGTGGATCGCGGCCCATACCGTTTAGTAATGCTGGGCATCATGTTTGGTCTAGTGGTGCTGGCCCTCACGATTCATGATGCGCTGCACGGTGGGTCTGCAAGATTTGCCGCCGCCTACAGCGCCTTGCGGCTGGTCATCATTTTTCTCTATGTGCAAGCGTGGCGATTTGTCCCTCAATCGCGGGAACTCACCCAGCGATACGCGTTGAGTTTTGCGGTGGCGGGAGCCCTCTGGCTACTGTCGATCGCCACCCCAGAGCCGATGCGATACGGGCTCTGGGCGATCGCCCTGGCGATTGAGATCAGCAACGGCCCCATCACCTATCTCACGATTAAACAGGTCCCGGCCCAAGCGTCCCATATGGATGAGCGGTTTGGGCTATTTGTCATCATCGTTTTAGGCGAAGCCATTGTCGCAGTGGCGACTGGCGTGGCTGACACCAATTGGCAGTGGAACAGCATCCTGACAGGAATCAGCGGGTTTTTCGCCGCCGTTGGTCTGTGGTGGATGTATTTTGAGCGGGCCGATGAATCAACAATTAACTGGGCCTTGCGGAGCGGTCGGTGGGCGCTGCTGCGATCCTATATATATGGATACAGCCACCTGCTAGCGTTTATGGGAATCGTGGCTACGGGGGTGGGGGTGCAGTTTGCCATCGAGGCGGCCTCCGGCGGCAACTGGGGGATTGAAGTGCGCACCGTGCTCTGCGGGGGGCTGGCCGTTTTTTTGCTGGGCGTAACGGCGCTGCAGTGGGCTGCGCCTGCTTGCTTGCCTAGGCGAGTCGTGGTGATGCGATCGCTCTTAGCCTTGCTGGCGCTCAGCTTGATCCCGCTAACCGCCGGCATTGCTCCCTTTGCTACCGTGCTGATTTTGAGTCTGGCCCTGGTTGCCCTCAATGCCTTTGATGGCATTCCCCTGGCCAAATCCTAAGCCAGCAGCGGGGACGGAAAAAAGGGCCGGTGTCGTCTGGGGCGATGGCTTGCATTTATCAAACAAAAGCTGGGTAGCTGCCAAGCGCTCTATCAAAGCATTTGTGGTTGAGACAACTGCTGAGCAAGTCACCGGCTGTGACTGCCGGGTCTAGAGCGATTGCACAGATATCGGCTCCAAACTTTGCATTCTGCACTCTGCCTGCCTTTCGTATCCTGCGTAGCGTTCTCCCCGCCTCAACCTCGCTTACTATACCGACAGCTTCTGTCACTGCTATGCAAACCTCCTTCCAGCGGATTGTTACCGGCATCGTTATCTTCCTGCTGACGGTCACCGTCGCGGTCATGGGCTACGTTAGCGCTGGTTGGACGCTGTTGGACGCCATTTACATGGTAGTGATCACGATTTTTGGGGTGGGCTACGGTGAGGTGCAGCCCTTAAATTCCGCACCGCTCAAAGTTTTTACCATTCTCGTCATTATTGCCGGAGTCTTGTCGGTGGCTTACACCGTGTCAGGCTTCGTACAGCTCATCACCGAAGGTGAAATTCGCAAGCTACTCAACACCAAACGCATGAATAAAGACATTGAGCAGTTAGAAGAGCACGTCATTATTTGTGGCTTTGGCCGCATTGGTCAAATTCTGGCCCGCCAGCTCAAAGCTGCCCATCAGCCGTTCGTTGTCATCGATAACAGTCCCGATCGCATTGAACTCGCCCGCGAACAGGGCTATCTTCTGTTTTTAGGCAACGCTACGGACGAAACGAATCTGGAGACGGTGCAGCTCAAGAAAGCTGCCATTTTGGCGACGGTGCTGCCGGATGACGCCGCCAATGTGTTCATTACCCTCACCGCCCGCGAAATGAATTCTCAACTGATGATTTTGGCGCGGGGTGAAATTCCCTCAACGGAGAAGAAACTGCGGCTGGCTGGGGCCAATCATGTCGTGCTGCCTGCTACCATTAGCGCTGCCCGCATGGCTCACCTGATCACGAATCCGGCGGCGGTCGATTTCCTGGCTCAAACTAACGGGCAGGCCAGCCTGAATGAGCTGTTGGCGGAACTAGATATCCAAATTCAAGAAATGCCCATTCAAGATTCACTCGTGGGCGGCAGCGTCGGGGATGTCGAAGTGCGCGGCAAAGGCACCTTCATCATTGTGGCGCTGCGCCGGGCCGAGGGCGAGGTCATTGTGCATCCCCAGCGAAATTTATATCTTGCTAGGGGCGATACCTTGATGCTGATGGGCCACCAGGGCGACATGCCTAATTTTGCTCAGCAAGCCGCCCTCAAGCGTGAAATCCGCTATCGGGGAGCCCGAGTGCGGCGCTAGGCTTTTGCGGGCTGGGCTCTAGTGCATCGGGGGAGACGCATCGCTATCGCCCTGGTCCGCTGATTCCATAAACGACGACGACATCGACATGCCTGAGGGGCCATCCTCTTCTTCATCTGTTTTCGCCACTTGAGTCACGTACACTTCAACGTCTCGCTGGATGACCTCTTCGACCTGATTGGTGAAGTCCGGAAAAGCGGCGGTGTGAGTCGTGTATTTCGAATAGCGTCCACTTAACTGAGAAAACTGCCAGCCGTAGGTCTTCAACGATTCCACTGTGCGGCGATAGTGATACCAGCGCTCGCCATAGTGAAAGAACTCTTCAACTGCAGCGCTAACGGCAACCGTCGCACTTAAGCTAATGGTGAGCGCGTCTACGACTACGCGTAACCGGCGATTTTGATCGTTGACGTTGAGACCGACCAAAATCGGCACAATCACGCCCAAAATAATGGCTGAGAGGCGTAAGCGATAGTGACGATCGCGGCAGGTGTTGGCCTTTTTTTCCATCCACAGCACCTGATCAAGCCATCGCGAGCTCAGAAATTTGCGCTGGATTGGCGTCAACTCTAGCTGCCCAAACAGCTCTTTAAAGTCTTCTTTGAGAAACTCGACGTATGGATCTTTCTTGGCCATTGAGGTCACCCTTAATTCTGTTGTTCTTGCCCGCGATCGCCACTCTCTTTTTTAACCGCGATTCCCGGCTGCAATACCGTTTATGGCAAATAATTTATGTTTGATGTGGGTTTACAGCCTCTAGCAGCGGGGGCGTGCTCACTCAAAGCTCGCCGCCGCCATTGCCTGACCCGCCAGCCAGCCAGTTGTCCACGCGCTCTGGAAGTTAAAGCCCCCAGTCACCCCATCAATATCCAGCACTTCGCCGGCTAAATAGAGGCCGGGGCAGCAGCGACTTCCCATAGTTTTAAAGTTCACCTCTGACAGGTTCACCCCGCCACAGGTAACAAACTCATCTTTGAATACCCCTTTGCCATGGACGGCGAACGAGCCGCGGGCGATCGCTTCCACGAGTTTGTTGAGGGCCTTTTTAGACAGGTTGGCCCAGGTTACAGTTTCGTCCAAGCCGGTTTGCTGCACCCAATAGCGCCACAGCCGCTTGGGTAGAGCAAACGGGCAGTGATTGACGATCGCCCGTTTAGCCACCGTTTGCTTGGTGGCCAACAGCGTCTCGCGGACGGCATCAGCCGTCAGGGCTGGCAGCCAGTTCACTGTCAAGCGGGCCTGATAATCGGCATCGTACAGGAGGCGTGCCCCCCAGGCGGAGAGCTTAAGCACGGCCGGACCACTGAGTCCCCAGTGGGTGATTAATAGCGGCCCCGATTGGGTTAACGGTTTGGCCTGCGGCACCGTCAGTTTCACCGTTACCGGCTCGACCGCGACGCCGGCTAGCTCCTGCAGCGAGCGCTCGGGAATGTTGAACGTAAACAAGGAAGGCACCGTGGGCACAATGGTGTGTCCCAGCTTTTGGGCGATGCGGTGTCCCTGAGGACTGCTGCCCGTGGCGAGGAGCAGGCGATCGCTGGTCAACCGCTCGCCCGATTTCAGCCAGACAGTAAAGCTGCCAGCGGTTTTCTCGACCGCGGTGACCGCCGCCCTAGTGCGCACCGTGACACCCAGCCGCCGCGCCTCCCCCAACAGGCAGTCGATAATCGTGCCGGAATCATCTGTTATCGGAAACATGCGGCCATCGGCCTCAGTTTTGAGCCGTACCCCCCGCCGCTGATACCAGGCCACCGTATCCTGCGGCTGAAAGCGCGAAAATGCTCCCCGCAGGGCCTTGCCCCCGCGAGGATAGTGCTGCACCAGCAGCGCCGGATCAAAGCAGTGATGGGTGACGTTGCACCGGCCGCCGCCGGAAATCCGCACCTTACTCAGCGGTTTGGCCGCTGCTTCCAGCAGGGTGACCTGAGCTTCGGGGGCGGCTTCAGCGCTCGCGATCGCGCCAAAAAAGCCCGCCGCTCCGCCGCCAATCACAATGATTTGCTGCCGCTTAGCCATGCCCCATCATCCTTTCGCAGCCTTTATTATGAATGGGCCGAGAGGCTTTTGAAGCATTCAATATTTTGAGATTGAGCGTGGGCTGGCGATCGCTTTTAGGCATGCGAATTTAACACGATGCACAATCTTGTTGCCCAGGCGCACCGCCATACGACACCTTAGGGCATTTAATCTTGGCTCGCTCCGGGGCTGACGGCAGGCGATGCCTGAGTAAACGTGTGATCCACTCCGGCGACGGGCGCGGCCGGGGCCGCAGCATCGGGCCAGGGGCCCGGTGGTTTCAGGGGCAGCTCCACCGTACTTTCTACGGTTCTATAGAGAGTGAAGCCCCGGGCCTCATAGTTTTTGTAGGCATACTGGCTGTCGAGGGTGCAGGTGTGCAGCCAAACGCGGTTAGCGCCCATATCCCAGGCGCGTTCGATGCCGACGGTTAGCAAGTGACCGCCCACTCCCTGGCCGATAAACTGAGGCAGCAGACCAAAATATTCAATTTTAACGCTTTGATCGGGCTGCCTTTCCAGTTCACAGTAGCCAGCGGGCGTGCCTGAAAGATAGGCCACCCAGGTTTCCAGCTCGGGACGACTGAGGTAGTCAAGCCATTGGTCATACGTCCATGGCAGGCGATCGCACCAATACCAATGGCCGCCCACGCTGGTATACAGAAACCGACTGAACTCAGGACTAGGAATCTCTGCCTGCTGCACCGTTAGTTCAGGGAGCATCAGCTGCTTAGGACGCAGCTCCTCAGGCGACAGCATTTCAAGATACCAAGTAGTGAGGGAGATTTGCATGGGGGAGTGATGAGCCAAGCGGAGCAACGACAAATGATATCGCAACGAGGCGCAAAGGCTGCTTTAGCAAGAGAATAAGTCATCAATTAAGGCTGAAAGCCTTATGGAAAGGCATGATCGCGCCCGTCCTCGCTTATGCCACGGCATCTAATCGATAGACAGCCATCTCAGCACCGTAGAATATCGTTTCCCTTTCATGTTTCATGCCTACCTTTTCAAGCACTCTTACAGAGGCGGTGTTGACTGGCTCTACAATTCCAAGCACGTAGGGAAACCGCAGCTGCTTGAATGCGTGTTGAACCGTGGCGAGTGCCGCTTCAGTGGCTAACCCCAGATGCCAAAACTCAGGAGCCAACCGGTAGCCCAGCTCGCGCTCGTCTACGCCATCAACTAGCTCTACTGCGATGCCACAATAGCCAATCAATGCATCAGTATTCTTAAAAATAACCGCCCACTTGCCAAAGCCAAATTTTTCGTATGCAGCCATGAAGCCATCTAGCTTCGCCTGGGTCTGTAGAGTCGATAGAGTACCAGTACGAGAGAATTTCATGGCTTCTGCATTGGCAAGAATGGGCGCAAGTTGATGAACATCTGACCGTTGGAAGTGTCTCAGGATTAAACGCTCTGTTTCTAATAGAACCATGGTTTAAAGTTAGCCGTGATTGAGTTCCATTAAGGAGAGTTTTTCTCCAGAGTAAAGCCACTTCTCGAAATTTTCTTTGCAGCGTTTCCACTCCTTTTCTGTCATGGAAAACCAATCCGTATCTCGGTTCTGATTGCGTACAAACATATGCTGACGAAATCGGCCTTCATAAACAAATCCCATTCTGGTAGCTGTGGTTCGACTCGCATGATTCAACGCATTACATTTCCACTCAACTCGACGATAAGCCTTTTGATCAAACAGGTGCCGGAGCAGCAAAAACTGAGATTCAGTATTGACTTTGCTTTTATGAACCGCAGGAGTAAACCAGACATGGCCAATTTCTGCACGTCCGTGATTTGGCACGATCGCCAGCAATGCCACAACTCCTACTTGTGTCTGTGTGGAGTTCTGGAAAACTGTCCAAGCTAATGGGTCAGATTTCCCAATCATTTCCTGTTCTATCCAGTTTTTCATGACAGCAGGATTTTCAAAGGGACCATAAAACAAATAACGCCAAACAGATTCCTTTTCAGGACTTCCGTGTGACGCAGCATACAGAGCTTCGACATCTCTTTCTGGCACCAGAGGTTTAAGGGTGACAAATTGACCAGTGAGTTGAAGAAGCTCAGGTGACTGCCAAGTTCGCTGCTGCATGATTTATTTATGTCTTACCAATCGACAACTTACGCTTAATGGCGACTTCATAACTAGATATTCACCGAGTTCTGGCAGGTGATTTGTCAGCCGCGATCTTGTCAGCAATTAAGCTCCGTGAGGACGCTTGGGAAAGTGACAGTTAAGAACGCTACAGATAGTAGCGCTGCTCCAGCCAGACGCGGACTTCTTGCTCCGTGCCAAAAATATGGTGCTGGCGATCGACCGGATCGTATACCTCATAAAAAGATTGTCCATCGCGGTCAGACTTCACCGCAATATGCGGCTGTTGTGAACCGGTGAAGTATCGCAGCAAAGCCACACCCCATTGCCCCAGCTGACGCTGGACATTGGCGAGCCGCAATCGCCCTGGCTCTGGGGTAGTCTGTTGGCTCTGTACCTGTTCGGGGGAGAGTAGCTCTAAGCGAGCGTAAAGATCTTTGGATTGCACGAGTCTGTCCTCCAATTAGAAAGGTCAGCTCGAATCGATTCGGCATAGTTAAAGTTTCCTCAATTTCCCCTTATCCGAACAGAGGCAATTAGGATAAATTGTTCTGGTAACAGTTGGCCTAATAAAAACTGTTCTGGTCAAAAGAGCGCTCAACTGTTCGGTCTCCCTGAAGTTCTTGATGCTTGGAGCCAGCGTTGGCACTAAAAACAGAGCGCTGCCGCCCTCGACACCGGGGATTTAATTTAGTCCCCATCGCTGCTAACTCAAAATCGCGAATTCAAACTCTAAAATCCGCTACTTAAGGTGACTGTTATGAACATTTCGCCCATCGCCTTAGAACCCGATCAGGTGCTGTATAAACAGGTGGCTGAACGGCTACAAACTCTGATTGTCGAGGGTACGTTGAAGGCGGGCGATCGTTTGCCTTCGGTGCGTCAACTGCGACAGCAGCTCTCGGTCAGCACCTCTACCGTGTTGGAAGCCTATCGCCTGCTCGAAGATCGCGGCTTGATTACCGCTCGGCCGCAATCCGGCTATTATGTCAAACCCACGGCGCTTGACCTGCTGCCAGAGCCTTCCCCCACTGCACCGCCTACCAAAGCCAGTGAAATTGACATTAGGATGGCCTTTCATCTTATGACCACGATGCAAAATCCTGATATGGTGCAGCTAGGCGCAGCACAGCCCGCCACGGGACTTTTGCCCCTCAATCAAATCAACCGGCTAATGGGCAAAATTCTGCGAGAAAATCCGGCAGCCGTACATGCCTATGGCAATCCGCTGGGGTGTGAGGAGCTGCAATCGGAACTGGCCAAACGCATGCTGAACGCCAGTTGCTCGATTCCACCTGACAAAATCTTAATTACCAGTGGTGTCATTGAGGCCATCTATATCTCATTGCAGGCGCTAACGCATCCGGGCGACACCGTTGCCGTAGAGTCGCCTACCTATTTCACTATCCTTGAGGCTTTGGAAAGTCTACACCTCAAAGCGATGAGGTTGCCGACTCATCCCCGCAACGGCATTAGTCTGCCTCATTTAGAAGCCGCTCTCAAAGAGCGCCAGGTCAAAGCCGTGCTGCTAGTGTCCAATTTCAGCAATCCCTTGGGCTGCTGCCTGCAGGACGATCGCAAAAAAGAGTTGGTGGAATTGCTGAATCGATATGATGTGCCTCTGATTGAGGATGAGGCTTACGGCGAGCTGTATTTTGGCCGGAATCGCCCCAAAGCCATTAAAGCCTTCGACACTGAAGACCGCATTCTATACTGCTCTTCGGTTAGCAAGACGCTGTCGCCAGGACTGCGCGTGGGCTGGTGCGCTGCGGGACGTTATCAAGCCGCCGTTTCTAAAATCAAGTCGGTGATTAATGTCGGCACGGCGATTGCTCCGCAACTTACTACTGCGGCCTTTCTGCGCAACGGCGGTTTTGATCGTCACTTACGCCAACTGCGCCGCGCCTACCAGTTACAAATGAGTTGCATGCACCAGGCGATCGCTGACTACTTTCCCGCCGAAACCCGCGTCACCCGTCCTAATGGCGGCTATGTGCTTTGGGTCGAAATGCCTCAAGGATTTAATGCCCTTGACCTGTACCACGAAGCCCTAGCGCGGCAAATCAGCATTGCCCCCGGCCTGATCTTTTCTGTCTGCGGACGCCGTTACGGCAACTGCTTTCGGCTTAGCACCGCCAACCCTTGGTCGGCCTCCATTGACGAAGCCATGCAAACCATCGGACACCTGGCCAAAATGCAGCTCGCTCGCCAGCTTCTCAGTGGAGCGTAAACAGGGAGGATGCAGAGTGCAGAGTGCGGACTGAGTTCTTGGTTCCTCGTCCTTCGCTCTTTGCGCTTAGATCTCCTGCCTGCCTAGCCACCCACGTTCCTCACCTAGGCCACCCACTTTGCCTCCTTCACCTGCCCCATCACCCCATCACTCCCAGGCCGTCCGGGCAGGCTTCGCCAACATGCCACCCACCTATTCTCAAGCGGATCGACCAGGATTCTTGGGAATTACAAGGTCACATTCCACCTCGGCCATCGGCGTGGGTCGGGCGCTAGGGGCATTTGCACAGAACGCTGCCGCCCTTGACGCCGGAGATTTAATTTAGTCCCCATCGCTGCTAACTCAAAATCACTAATTCAAACTCTAAAATTCGCAACTTGAGATGACTGTTATGAACATTTCGCCCATTGCCTTAGAACCCGATCAGGTGCTGTATGAACAGGTAGCTGAACGGCTACAAACCCTGATTGTCGAAGGCACGTTGAAGACCGGCGATCGCTTGCCTTCGGTGCGTCAACTGCGGCAGCAGCTTTCGGTCAGCACCTCTACCGTGCTGGAAGCCTATCGCCTGCTCGAAGATCGCGGCTTGATTACCGCTCGACCTCAGTCAGGGTATTACGTCAAGCAAACCGCGCTAAACCTTCTGCCAGAGCCGTCTACCACTGCGCCGCCAACGCAGGCCCACGAAATTGATATTAGTTTGGCCTTTCAGCTGATGATGGCCCTGCAAAATCCCAATACGGTGCAGTTGGGAGCATCGCTCCCGTCTGTGGAGTTGTTTCCGGTCAGTCAGCTCAATCGACTAATGGGCAAAGTGGTGCGCGAAAATCCGGAAGTCGTTCACACCTACGGCACGGTGTTTGGCTGCGAAGAACTGCGATCGGAATTTGCCAAGCGCATGCTCAATGCGAGCTGTTCAATTGCGCCAGACCAGCTGCTGATTACCAACGGCACAGTGGAAGCCATGTACCTCTCACTGCAGGCTTTGACCCAGCCTGGCGATACTGTGGCGGTGGAGTCACCGACCTATTACACCATGCTCGACGCTTTGAAGAATCTGCATCTCAAAGCCATGAGGTTGCCGACTCATCCCCGCGATGGCATTAGCCTGCCCCACCTAGAAGCTGCTCTTAAAGCCGGTAAAATTAAGGTCCTGCTGCTGGTCTCCAATTTCAGCAATCCCTTGGGCTGCTGCATGCAGGACGATCGCAAAAAACAGCTTGTAGAACTGCTCAACCAATATGATGTGCCGCTGATCGAAGACGATGTTTACGGAGAACTGTATTTTGATGGCCCGCGCCCCAAAGCCATCAAAGCCTTTGATACCGAAGGCCGCGTTCTGTATTGTTCTTCGGTTAGCAAGACACTATCGTCCGGGCTGCGCGTAGGCTGGTGCGCCCCTGGTCGTTATCACACTGCCGTTTGCCAACGCAAAGCTGTGGCCAATTTGAGTACCGCGATCGCCCCACAGCTGACCACCGCAGCTTTTCTCCGCAATGGCGGTTTTGATCGCCACTTACGCCAACTACGTCGTGCCTACCAGTCACAAATGAGTCGCATGCACCAGGCGATCGCTGACTACTTTCCCGCCGAAACCCGCGTCACCCGTCCCCAGGGGGGCCATGTGGTTTGGGTCGAAATGCCCGAGGGCTTTAATGCCCTTGACCTTTATCACGAAGCCTTAGCGCGGCAAATCAGCATCGCTCCCGGCCTGATCTTTTCTGCCTGCGGAAA
>JBCCNE010000033.1:0-18315 GCA_039026015.1 Cyanobacteria bacterium P01_C01_bin.70
ATAAAGGCGAGGGCAGGCAAAAACCGGTGCAGCTCACCGTAGAGATTCATATCTCGCACTAATTCCGCTCGATATGCTTTCAGCGAGCAGCCATAGTCATGAATTGAAACGCCGGTGACTCGACCGATGATCCAGTTAGCAATTTTGGAGGGCAATAGCCGAGTCAACTGGTCGTCCTGCCGATGCTTACGCCAGCCGCTGACCAGGTCGTAGCCTTCGTCGAGCTTGTTCATCAGCATAGGAATATCGGCTGGATCGTTTTGCAAATCCCCGTCCAGGGTGATGATGACACTGCCTCGAGCATAGTCAAAGCCAGCCGCCATCGCCGGTGTTTGCCCATAGTTGCGCCGCAGCAGCAAAGCTATCAGGTGAGCATCTTTGGCCGCCAGTTGCCTCAGCAAATCATTGGACCCATCCGTAGAGCCGTCATCCACACAAATAATTTCGTAGGTATAGTCAAGCGGCTCCATCACTTCGGTAATCACCCGCAATAGTCTCGGAATACTTTCGTATTCGTTATAGATGGGGATGACTAAAGACAGGTTCAGAGTGTCTTCCTGAGGAAGCACTCCCAAAGCCTTTGGATCAAGCATGGTCGCCATGGAACTATATCCTCTTGATAGATAAAGCCGTAGCCTTTCAGTGTAAATGAACGCCGTCGCTAATCATGATCTGACGGTTAAAACCGCCTTTAGTTCGGTGCTAAGCCGCGCCGCCAAAGACTGCGGACTACGGCGTGCAGAATGGGGAATTAAGCAGCAGTTTGAATAGACACTGCTGTTACGGCATTTTATTACCTGGTGAGGCGTGCTGTTTTGCCTGAGGCCAGGAACTTTAAAGCATTTTTTGGCGTAGAGATATAGAAGTCCGAGTGCGGATTTGACCTGGGGAGCAGGGAGCAAGGAACAGGGAACAGGGAATGGGGAACAGATAACAGGGAACGGGGAACAGATAACAGGGAATTCGTCACTCATCCACCGACTCCGCTTGCTCCGCTGACTCCGCTTGCTCCAGGGCCTCGCGGGCAGGTTCTGCCAAGCCTCCATCACCCTCGCTGCCTTCGAGATAACCGGCTCACCGTAACGTAGGCAATGATAATCATGGTGAAAGAAAACAGCGTTGTCAGTGTGCCCAAGGCGTAAAGGGCGGGAGAGGTGACGTTGGTGGTCATGCCGAAGATTTCGAGCGGCAGGGTATTGTACTGTCCTGAAACGAGAGACGTGCGGGTGAACTCGTCGTAGGACAAGGTAAAGGTTAAGAGGCTCACCCCGATGACACTGGGCAAAATCAGCGGCAGTACGATTTCCCAGAAGGTTTTGGGGTCGTTGGCTCCCAAGTCTTTAGCCGCTTCCTCATAGGAGGGATTGAAGCGGTTAAAGATGCCCAGCATAATCAAGAAGGCAATGGGCAGCGTCCAGGTCAGATGAGCCCCCAGTCCGGAAGTGAGCCAGTTCGTAGACCAGCCTAAAATTTGAAACATCACGCCCAAGCCCAGGGAAATCAGAATGCTGGGAACAATCAGGGCGGCGATCGTCAAATAAAACAAAACCGTCGAGCCTTTGAACTTTTGGCGAAAAGCCATTGCCGCCAGCGTGGCCATACCGGCTGCTAGAGCGGTCACGACGAGGCCCAGCACCACGGATCGCTGAAACGGTTCCACAAAGTTGCCGACCCGCTGCTCTTGAAAAACCTGGCCCAGCCAGTAAAACCCAAAGCTGCGGATAGGAAACGTCAGCGTGCCGTCTGGCCCCTGCAGCGACAGGATGAAGATGGTCAGCATGGGGCCGTAAAGGAACAGCACAAACAGGCCGAAAAAGGCTGCTAGCAGGTAAAAAGAAAGCGATCGCCGTTGCATTATCTTGAAATCCTCATCGACCTAAAGTTCTTTGCGAATATTGACTACGCGCAAAATCGAGAACACTATCGCCAGGGTTACCGTCAGCAAAATAATGGCGTTTGCCGCTGCTAGCGGATACTGCAGGCTGCCGATTTGCGTCTGAATCAGTTTGCCGACAGACGCCGCCTGACCGCCGCCCATCAGTCGCACGGTAATAAATTCACCCATTACTAAGGTCACGACGAAAATTGAGCCGATCGCAATGCCCGGTGCCGACAGCGGCAGCACAATTTCTCTGAAGACGTTGAAGCCAGATGCGCCCATATCTTCAGCGGCGGTGATTAGGGTGCGATCGATGCGCATCAGACTGTTGAAAATTGGCGCAATCATAAAAATGACGTAGAGATGCACCATGCCCAGCACCACGGCAAAGTCGGAGTACAGCAAAAACTCTAGCGGCGCATCAATTAGCCCCACGCCCATTAGCAACTGATTAACCAAGCCCTCTTTACCCAGCAGCGGCACCCAAGAGATCATGCGAATGATATTCGACGTCCAGAAGGGAATGGTGCAGATCAGAAACAGCAGCACCTGCCATTTCAGTTTGGTGACGTGAAAGGACAGAAAATAGGCGACAGGATAGCCAATCAGCAGCGTCGCCAGCCACACCAATGTGACAAACTTGAACGTGTTGAGATACGTCCTCAGGGTGACATTCGACGTAAAAATGCCGATGTAGTTGTCCAGCGTCAAGGCTGGCGTCATCGAGTAGCCGTTAAATTCCCAAAAGCTGACCACCCCAATCAGCACAATGGGAAACACCAGGAATAGTCCCAGGGCGATCGCCTGCGGTGTTGCCAATAAATAGGGTTTCAGCGTTGACCAAGTTTTTGCCATGGCAGTTCATTCATCTCATTTGTGAGAAACCAAGGACTGTCATCATTATTGACAGTGACCTCCTCATGCTGAAAGCCGAGCTGCTCCTTAGCTGGTTTTTGCGAAGCGGACGCGGCAATGCCCATCTCCAAGGCATTTTGGTTTTGCTCGATGGCGCACCCTAGAAACTTAACTTCATAAAAGCTAAGCATGGTGATAATGCGCATTGAGGCGGAACCTCCAGCTCTCAAAGCATCAACCAGCTAAGGGCCGACAGTTCCTAGAAAGCGGGTAGAGGCGGCAGCGGTTCACCTAGCCAAGCCTGAGAAAAGTCATCTAACTCACCCCCCAAACGCTTGTGATAGACGAAGGTGTTTACCCACTGCAGAAGATCTACTTCGCCTCGCCGCAGCCCAATATGAGCTGGCGACTCCTTGATGATGAATTTTCCTTCAATATTCTGGTCTGGGTTGTTCTTGGACAACTCTGAGGCCACAACATTACCGGTGGCAATCAGATCTACTTGGCCAGAAATTAGAGAAGACGCGGTGAGGCTGTTGTCGGCAAACCGTTCAATTTCCACATCATCGCTGACGGCATCGCTGAGCTCCAGATCTTCTAGGGTGCCTTGGGTAACGCCAATCTTGTAACCACTTAAGTCTTCAAAGCCTTCCACATCCGCAATGTCGGCAGAGCCATAGAGACCAGAGAAAAAGGGCGCATAGGGAATTGAGAAGAAAATGGATTTTGCTCGTTCCGGATTCGCTCCCATGCTAGAGATCACCAGGTCAGCCTTATCCGTTTGCAAAAAAGGAATCCGGTTGTCGCTGGTGACGGGAACCAGTTCTAATTCCACGCCTAAATCTTCGGCGATTAGTTTGGCTACATCAATGTCGTAGCCCTCCAGCTCACCACTCGCGTCGACCGAGCCAAAGGGGGCAAAATCTTGGGGTACCGCAATGCGGATCGTGCCGGCTTCAATGATGCTGTCCAGACTTGAAACTGAGGCCGTGCTATCTTGCGCGGTCACCTGCGGCGCCTCGCCGCCGTTCATACAGGCGACTGCAATCAGTGAGAAGACGCAGGCAAAGCTGGCAATCAAGAAGTTTTTCACCCATTTTGGCCAAGCAAATTGATTCATAACCTTCATCCTTACAGTTCCAACACTTCAACATTGGGAGGGAGCGAATTGAGCATTGCCGTCATCGGGCTTTGCTAATAGGCCAGTGACTTTTCTAAACGCCGACTAAACACGGAAATCGGAAAGCAAATTGCAAAGTAAATCACCGCCGTAATCAAATAGACAAAAAAGGGTTCAAAAGTGACATTGGTGATATTGGTTGCCGATCGCGCCAGCTCCACGAAGCCAATGGCCGACGCTAGAGAGGTGCCCTTGATAACCTGAGCCAAAAAGCCCACGGTTGGCGCAATTGAGAGCCGCACCGCTTGGGGTAAAATCACTAGCCCAAGCTGTTGAAAATAGTTAAAGCTCATCGCCCGCGCGGCGTCCCACTGGCCGACCGCAATGGATTCGACAGCCCCGCGCCAGATATCGCTGAGAAAAGCACTGGTAAATGTGGTTAATGCCAGCGTTGCCGAAGCCCAAGGACTCAGCTCAATGCCCAGGATGCTCAACCCGAAAAAGGCCAGCAAAAACTGAATGAGTAGGGGCGTGCCCTGAATGATTTCACTCACCCAGCGACTGGCGTACCGCAGAGGCGCAAACGGTGAAATTCGCAGCAGCATCAGGAAAAATCCAGCGATGCCGCCGCAGACGAATGCCACCACAGACAGCAATAAGGTCCAGCGGGCGGCCCAGATCAGCGCCCAGATGATATCGATGTAGCTAAAATCTCGCATGGATGGTGGGGCAAATGGACGGGACTCAGAGATAGCGGGTGAACTGAAATAAGCGGCGATGCAGCAGTTGGGCCGCCAGCTTGAACAGCAGCGTTAGCAGGACATAGATAATGGCGAGCGCCGAGAACACCTCAAAATCCCGAAACGTCCGCGATCGCAGAAAATTGCCCATAAAGGTCAACTCCTCGGCCGAAATCTGGGACACCACGCTGGACAACAGCATCAAGAGCACGATTTGGCTGGTTAACGCCGGGTAGATGTTGGCGATCGCGGGCCGCAACACCACCAAGCGAAAGACCTGGAATTGGTTGAGCCCTAAAGATTTTCCCGCTTCAATCTGACCAGAGCCGATGGATTCAATGCCGGCCCGAATAATTTCCGTGGCGTAAGCGCCAAAGTTCATCGTCAACGCCAGCAATGCTGCCTGCTCATTGCCCAGGGACGGCCCCAGGCTAGAGACGCCAAAAAAGATGAACAGCAGCTGCACCAAGAACGGCGTATTCCGAATCGCTTCCACATAGACAGTGGCGAGCGATCGCAGGGCTGAGTTGCCGGAAATCCGGCAGAGGGCACCGCCAGTGCCCACCACCAGCCCCAGCACCGTGGCTCCGATAGAAAGCCGGAGGGTCAGCCACACGCCTTCTAGCAGCAGCGGCCAGTTATCCCAAATCACTTGAAATTGGAACTGATAGGACATGGTCAGACAGACAAATCTCTATGGCGGGGGCCAAGCCAGCCGGCCAACCGATGGCTTTACCTTGACAGCACGTGGCCGCAGCTCAGTCAGGGCACTCAACGATGACGCAACTTACTTACGACGCAATGAATTCATTCCACTTCTGTACCAGATAGGTGTTCTCTGCCATCGTGGAGTTCCAGCAGACGATATTGCCGAAGCGCTCCTTGAAGGAGCCGCCATCGCGGACCGTGCCCGACTTCGCCAACGTCTTGCCAAACGGATCAACCATATCTTCAGAGGCCGGCTGACCTTCATACCAGAAAGCCCACTCCGGTGCCGACATATACTGCTTGGCGTTTTCTGGGGCGGCGCTGTAGTAGCCTTGGCGGCCTAAGAAGGCGCCCACCCAGCCTTCCAGCATCCAGTTGAGATATTCGTAAGCGGCATCGAGCTGAATGCCTTCTAGATTCTTGGAGAGGCCCACACCGCCGCCCCAGCCGCGATAGCCTTCCTTCAGGGGCGCGTAGATGCACTCAATGCCTTTGGACTGGACCGCCGTGACCGCTGGCGACCACATGGACTGGAGAATCACCTCACCAGAGGACATCAGGTTCACCGATTCATCAAAGGTTTTCCAGAAGGCGCGGAACTGGCCTGCCGCTTTCTGCTCTTTCAGAATATCGATAATCTGATCGATTTCTGCCTGGGTCATATTGCCCTTATCAGCAAAGGTCATTAACCCCAAAGATTCGGCCACCATCGCCGCGTCCATAATGCCGATTTGCGGAATATCGAGAATGGAGGTTTTGCCGCGAAATTCTTCGTTAAAGAGTTCACCCCAAGTTTCGATTTGGCGACCGACTAAATCGGGCCGATAGCCCAAGGTGTCCGCGTTGTATTGGAAAGGAATTAGCGTAGCTAAGTCGGTGGGCGTGTCCGAAAATTCGGTGGAGTCGGGGCCAGTGAGATACATCACTTTGTAAGGAGCGGTGCCCTGGGAGGCTTCGACCGGCATGCCTTCATATTCGCCAGTGGTGAAGAAGGAGACGATTTTGTCCCAGGCAGTAATTTTACTGATTTCGATGGGGCGCAAATTGCCAGAGGGCACAACCAGCGGCAGGCTGAAATATTCGCCGTCAAAGATGTCGTATTGGTCCGGCTGGGTGATGGCAATCTGGTTGTTTTCTTCGGTGCTAAGCGCCCGCATTTCCACCTTAAAGCCCAGGTCTTCCTGAGCCTTATCGCGAATCTCATTGATTTGAGAAACGCCCGTGCCAATCAACCGCAGCGTCACGTCTTTAATTTGATTGGTATTCACTTCTGGCCCCGTAGCGGGGTTGTTGGGCGTCCCTTCGGGCGCTCCACTACAGCGGGCAGCGGCGATCGCGGCTCCAGCCGCAAGGCCAGTGCGAATTACGTAACGACGAGAAATATTGGGCATGGTTTTCTCCTTGCAGAATTTTATTGATTTAAGGGTAGGTTCAGTAAAATCGTCAACAGCACCGGCTAATAAGGCAAAAAAACGCAATCATGAATTGACCAGCGCAGGGTCACGACCTGTCCTTCGTTTAGACCCGACTGTGACCAATCCACCGTGCGCACCTTGTACAGCAGTTCTTGGCCTGTGGCTTCGGCTAGCAGCGAAACCCGCGTGACGTATCCGGTCAGCTCGACATCGACAATGCGAGCTTGGAGATGATTTGCTGGCGTCGACGGGGTGACATCAGCCGACGCCCCGACAGTGAGCAAATCAGGGCGCACCGAACACGCGGCCATTTGCCCGACTGGCACGGCCTGGCCGCGACTAAAAATGCGGCCGAGGCCCGCGACGTCGAGTTCAATCACTTCTTGTCCATCGCTGGCGGTGACGGCATTAACAACACGACCCGCAAAGATATTGTTGTCGCCGATAAACTTGGCCACAAATTGTGAAGCGGGCGTCTCAAACAGTTCACTCGGGGTCGCCACCTGATCGATATGGCCGTGATCCATCACCACAATCTGATCAGAGAGGGCAAAGGCTTCTTCGACATGGTGGGTGACTTGAATAAACGTTAGGCCAAACTGCTTTTGAATACTGCGCAACTCACTACGCATGCGTACTCGTAGGTTTTCATCGAGGGCACTCAGCGGTTCGTCAAGCATCAGCACTTGGGGTCGCGTAACCAGGGCCCGGGCCAGGGCAATCCGCTGCTGTTGACCGCCGCTGAGCTGATCGGGTTTGCGATCGCCCAGGTGGCTCAGGCCCACCAGTTCCAGAATTTCACCGACCCGCTGCTGTCGTTCCGCCCGATTAACCTGGCGCATTCGCAGGCCAAATTCAACGTTTTGCCACACCGTCTTGTGGGGAAAGAGGGCATAATTTTGAAACATCATGGCGGTGTTGCGCTGGGCCGGGGGGAGGTCATTGACCCGGCGATCACCAATGTAAATATCTCCCTGCGTGATCGACTCGTGCCCCGCAATCATCCGCAGTGTAGTGGTTTTGCCACAGCCGCTGGGGCCCAGCAGACAGCAATAGGAGCCGGGAGGCACGTCGAGAAATAAATTTTTCACCGCAGTGAACTGGCCGTATTGCTTTGTCACCGACTTTAATGACACGCCAGCGGCCTCTTGGGAAACCATCTGCTGAATATCGTCTTGGCCGGCCAAAGGGGAGGCAACCTTGGCTGATGTCATATTTTGGGTATCCAGCGCCATCGGCCTTATTCACTCCAGGGCTAATTAGCTAAAGACTATGAAACCATTGCTCAACGTCTCACAGCCAAAGCATATGAATCTGTAACATTGGCAGCAAGGTTCTCAAAATTTGCCGCAAAAGTTCCATCAAGTCTAGATGTTTTGGTCAGCTCAGTCGCCCACAGCACATCGCTGGCTGAGTTTCAGCATATGCTGTGATGTTGATGGCGATTTGAAAGAGCGCAAGCAACTGAGAAAGACCGATCCCCCGCTGATGGGTCAAGGCCGCCTGCCGGGCGAACAATTTTTCTTGGGAATTTGGAGTATCGATATGGGCCGCACCATTGCAGCTGGTTATGGCTGAAATTGTTGGCTGTAGAGATAGGCGTAGCGATCGCCCTTGGCCAGCAGTTCCTCATGGGTGCCGGACTCGATAACCTGTCCCTGTTCGAGCACAAGAATGCGATCAGCATTGCGAACGGTAGCGAGGCGATGGGCAATAATAAACGCGGTGCGATCGCCCATCAGTCGCTCCAGCGCTTCCTGCACCAGCTTTTCCGACTCCGAGTCGAGGGCGGAGGTGGCTTCGTCGAGGATCAAGATGTGGGGGTTAAGGAGAACGGCCCGCGCGATCGCAATTCTTTGCCGCTGTCCCCCCGACAGATTGACGCCGCGCTCTCCCACCCAAGCGTAATAGCCCTGGGAAAACTGGCTAATAAAATCGTGGGCGTTAGCGGCTTTGGCGGCAGCTTCTACCGCTGGCAGGTCAAACTCTTTCTGGCCAAAGGCGATATTTTCGGCAATGGTGCCTGAGAACAGTACGGTTTCTTGGGGCACGATGCCGATTTGTCGCCGTAGGCTTTTCAGCGTCACGGCGGCAATATCTTCGCCATCAATCAGGATTTGCCCAGCCCGCGGCTCATAAAACCGAGGCAGCAGGTTGACTAAGGTGGTCTTACCCGCTCCCGAAGAACCGACTAGGGCAATTTTTTCACCGGGCTGCGCCAGTAGGTTAATGCCCTGCAAAACGGGTTCGCCGGGCTGATATTGAAACACCACGCTGCGATATTCCACTTTGCCCGCGACCGCCGGTAGGGCATGGGCGTCGGGCGCTTCTTCCACCCCAGGGGCGATCGCCTTCAGCTCAAACACCCGGTCTACCGAAGCTTCCGCTTCTTTAAACAAGTTGTAATTTTCGGTCGTATGGGTAATCGGGTCAATCAGCAGCAGCCCCGCCGTCACATAGCTAGCAAAGGCTTCCCCCGTCAAGTTGCCGGTGGAAATCTGCCAACTGCCCACCAGAAACAGAATCAGGATAATACCGGCATACAGTAGGCCAATCACGGGATACTGCACCGCCAGCAGCCATGCCGCGCGATACTTAGCGTCATAGTGGCGCTGGGATTCAGCCTGGAAGCGATCAACCGCATAATCCTCTGCTGCAAAGGCGCGAATCAGCCGAATGCCGCCGAATACCTCCGTGAGCTGAGAGGACAAATCGGAGACCAGGCTCTGGCTCTGGCGCGAATAGTCCAGCATGCGATCTCCAAACCACCCCACCAGCACCGCAAAGGCGGGCACGATGATCAGCATCGTCAGCGTCAACTGCCAGTTCAAATACACCATGTAGGTGAGCACCACAATCAGCTGCAAAATGCTCGGAATAAAGTCTTGAAACAGCTTTTTGACGACTTCGCCAATGCGGTCAATGTCTTCAGTCAGGCGGTAGGTGAGGTCACCCGTTTGGGCTTTTTCAAAATAGGCGAGGCTTAATCGCTGCAAATGTCGGTAAGTGTCGACTCGTAGCTTTAACGCCACCTCCAGCGCCGCCTTCGACATCAGGGAATCTTGCCCATATTGCCCCAGCTTGTGAATCACAAATCCCGCAATGGTGATCGCCGCCATGCGGGCCAGTGCCAACACCTTACCCTGCACTAAGAGCGACAGCATCACTCCCGACAGCCACGCCAAAATCGGCCAAAATGCCGTAAAGACCAGCGTACAGAGCAGCGCGTAAACGATGGTGCGCCACTGTTCTTTAACGTAGGGAGACAGTTTCCAGTATTTTGAGCGTTGCGCCAAGCGATCGCCTCATCCATTCTGCATTTCCCCACGCTATCAGGTTCTGGGCGGCAAATCGGTTTTAGGTTGTTAGGTTGGCTCGCCGCCCTTTTCTGGAGTTCTGACGTCTGAAGATTTTCTTTTTGTGTTCCACTCGATGCCGATTCGACGGATTTTCTCGACAAAGTGGCACTGGTCTAAGGGTACGATATCGACCTCTCGATCAATGTGGAGCGAAAGATAGCCGACTAAGCCGAAGGGATCGCCGTGTTTAAAGGTTTCTATGGCAATGTCCACATCAGAGTGGGCAGAGAATTTATTTGCCTGAGTAACGGAACCGAACAAATATCCCTGCTCGATGCCAAACTGGTGGGCATGCTGTTCTAGCCAAGTTTTGGCGACTAGTAGTAGGGCTTGGCGATCGCGCTCCCACTGCTGCCGCTGCTGCGCCAGTTTGCGATCCAGAATATGAGTTGAAAATGGCGCCGGTTTCATGGGTATTGGGCCAATTTGCCCTGTACTTAGCGTGAATTCAGGATAACGATTTTGCGTCAATCAGCGATCGTCTAATCTTGTCGGTCGGGTTAAGGCACTCAACCCGACATCATAATCGCTTCTTTTTTTCAACATTTGTCTGCAAAAAATCTTGGCTTATCTTGCCCCCAATTTCTTGCATAAACTCCCTGCTCAACATACTTGCGGGATGATATTAACGTTGGGTTTCGCCATCCACTCTTTTTGGTGGCTACATTCTGACAAAGTTGTCCGCTTAACCCAATGTGAGGGGAGATCGCACTGAACAAAATATTCCAAACTGTTCTCCATCGTGCCTCCCGAGGCGAACTGTAATCATGAAATGAATGTAGTTCAGGTTACACATTTAGCGCACTGCCTTTTCAGATGTCGCTACATGTAGCGTATTTTTGGCCATTTTGGGATTTTGTTAGCTAACATTGGGCATAGTATCCTTGCACCATTTGCACCTATGCCTGAGCAGACTTCTCTCCAACTTGGTTCCAAAGCCGTTGACCGCCGAGTAGCTGTTTACAAAGGCATCCTCGGCAACGTCCCTATCCTCGGTGGCCTCATGGCCGAAGTCGTTAGTGCCGTCATTCCCGAGCAGCAAAGCGATCGTTTACGGCAATTCGTCGAAGCCCTCGAAGTCAAAATTCAAGACCTCGATCCTGAGCAAGTAGAAGCCCGATTTCAAGAACCAGAATTCATCGATCTCCTCCAAGAAAGCCTAACTCAAGCCGTCCGAGCAGTTGCTCAAGAGCGCATTGAGCACATTACCGAAATTGTTCACCAAAGCCTCTCCGATAAAGACTGCCGCTACATCCATTTCAAAAAACTGCTCTACATTCTAAAAGAGCTGAATGACCTGGAAGTGCTTATGCTGTGCAGCTATGGGCGCAGACACGACAACGATTTTCGGGAACAGCACGGAGATACCACCCAAGTCGTCAAGCCTGCTTTTGGATGTACCCAAGAAGACAGTGACAACTATTTAGTTCAAGCAGCCCATCGGGCTCACTTAGTTCGCCTTGAACTGTTGAGTCCCCGGTTCAAAAAGCCCAAGAAAGGCCAGCTTCCAGAGTTTGACGAAAAAACGGGCATGATGACAGTAAAGGGATACAACATCACGTCCTTAGGCCGCCTACTCCTGCGTACCATCGGCGAACTAGACGGCTTCTAACGGATTCCTCACCGGTGCCTGAATAGAGATGAGAGCGTGCGATCGCCGTGTTAGTGACCCACCGAACCACAGGTAAAACCACCCTATATGTCAGCACGACTGAAGATCTTCCGCGTCACGTTGATCGCCTCTTTCGTCTCTGCCAGGACATCGAGCAACTTCCAGACACCGCCCTCGATATCCTTATAGATTTCCACTACTGCAATTTCATCAACCACCTTGGCGTCGCCTTCCTTGGGGGCCTTGCCTGCGCCATTCAAGCCAGAGGCGGACGCCTCACCTTCGACTGGGAAACCCTACCCAAGAGAATTGGCATGAACCTGGCCCAAAACGGTTTTCTCTATAGCTTTGGCTGTGAGCAATATCCTTGGGACGGCAACTCCATCCCCTATCGCAGCGACCTTGATCATGACTTTACCGAGATCGGCGACTATCTGCGTGACAAATGGCTGGGCAAAGGCTGGGTCAATATCAGCGCTGGCTTGCAAAATGCGATCGCGGGCCAAGTTTCCGAAATTTATCTGAACGCCTTTGAACATAGTCGTTCCCCTATTGGTGTGTTTAGCTGCGGTCAGCACTATCCCAGAGCCGAAATGCTGTATCTCACTGTCATCGACTTCGGCATAGGCATTCCCAACAGCGTCCGTTCCTTTCTGCAAAACGATCAAATTCCATCGACTGATGCTCTCGAATGGGCCTTTCAAGCTGGCAAAACAACTAAACAAGATACTGCCGTTAGCCGAGGCATGGGGCTCAACCTGCTCCAAAATTTTGTCACCCAAAATCAGGGCAGCTTACAAATTTTCAGTAATGATGGTTGTGTCGCTATCGACCATACTGGAATTAGGTACGAGAATGGATATACTAGCTTCACCGGAACGTTAGTTAATATTGCTTTTCGATGTGATGAGACTTATTACTGTCTCACGTCTGAAGCCTCCGATCCTGGCAAACTTTGGTTCTAGCGGGAGCAGCACCTATGAATCTCAAAATTCACAACATTACCGGTAACTACGCCATCTCCGCAGACTACGGGCAGCAAGTATACGACCAAATCCACAGCGAACTGCTCGATGGTCGGGTTGTCGAACTCGACTTTTCTGACGTCAATGTTTTTGCTTCAGCCTTTTTCAATTTCGCGATCGGGCAACTCCTCAAAGACATCTCCCCCGAAGACCTCAATCGTCTGGTGAAAATCAACAGCCTCAACCAAAATGGAGGTACAATCCTTCGTCAAATAATCGAAAACGCCAAGCAATATTACGCCGATCCCGAATATCAAGAAGCTGCCGATGCCGTTATAGAAGAGTATGCCGCTAGCTTCGAGGCATGAGCATCAACCTTACAGTCCGCGCCGAAGTTATCGACATCCGCACCGACACGCCTCAACCCACCGATATTCTTCTTGTTGATACCAACGTTTGGCTCTGGCAAACCTACGGTCTTCCTCCTAAACCAGACCCAAAGCAGTCATCGAAGAAAGAACAGAGTCAGGCACAGCAAGCTGAGCAAAAACTCAAAGTCTATACTCGCTATCTGAACGCTGCCCTCAGTCGCGGGATTCAGCTTAAATATTGTGGCCTTATTTTGGCGGAACTTGCCCACGTCATCGAAAGAACAGAATTTGAGATTTTTAAGCGCCGCAACAAGCTTAATTCGTTAAGCGCTAAGGCCTATCGCCATAACTATCCCATTGAACACGGCAAGGTTGCTTCTTTAATCAGTTCTGCCTGGAGTCAAATTACCATGCTGGCTTCGTCTGCTGATCTCATGGTTGATGAGGGACTTGCTGATCGTGCCACCACCCATTTCTACACGGTTGCTCTCGACGGCTACGACCTGTTTCTCCTCGAAGCCATTCGACAAACGGGCATCAAACCTGTGCAAATTCTGACTGATGATATGGACTATGCCACCGTCCCCAATATTCAGCTCTTCACTAGCAACGGACGTGTCATCCAATGCGCAGCTGATCAGAAGCAATTGATATCAAGAGGTCAATGAGAGAGCGATCGCATTATCCGAAGTGAATAATTTCAGTCTGAAAGGGCTTAGCTGTAGCTCATGGTCAGAGAATGCAATCGCCTCTCGCCGTAGGTTGGATTGAGGAAACCTAGGGTCTTCCTCTTCTCGAAAAGTAACCCAATATTTATTAATGAATTGTTTTCATGATGTAAGACTTTGGCGTCTTATGCGAGATATGTATTCACAGTAGCTTTCTCATGGATTAGGCCGATAAAATTTCAGTACATTTTTGGCATTTTGCCTGTTGAGGCCCTTTTGATGATTACTAGACTGTGGCACGGGCGAGTGCCTAGCAGCAAAGCTGCCGCCTATCAAGCCTTGATGCTTGAGCGAGCAATTCCCGACTATCAGTCAGTGCCTGGCAATTTGGGCGTGCAGGTATTGGAACGGGCAGATGGTGAGGTGACGCATTTCATTACGCAATCTTGGTGGGAGAGTCTAGCGGTCATTCGTCAGTTCGCGGGAGACGACATCGAAAAAGCCAAGTACTATCCCGAGGATGAAGACTTTTTGTTGGAGTTTGAGCCGACGGTGGTGCATTACGAAGTAGTGGGACGATCGCAATGACGGCTATCGTCTATTCGGAGCGACGAGATATCGCGATCGCGCAAATCTTGCCGCTTTATGAAGCCCATAACTGGTCAGCTGCCCAAAAACCGGAAGCGCTGCACAGAGCTTTGATCAATTCCCATTCATTGATTTCCGCTTGGGATAGCGAACGACTCGTGGGCCTCGGCAACGCTATTTCCGACGGCTTTTTGGTTGTGTACTATCCTCATTTGTTGGTCAGTCCTGACTATCAGGGACAAGGCATTGGGAAAAGCATTATGCAGCGGCTGCAGCAGCGCTATCAAGACATGCATATGCAGATGCTGACCGCCGATCGCGATGCCGTTGCGTTTTATAAGCGCTGCGGTTTTACCCGCGCGGGCAACACCGAATCCATGTGGATCTATGACGGGAAGGAGCATTAAAACGATTCCGCAGGTGTTCTCAATCTGCTATACCAACAGTGTTCTTCTATGCCATTCGTCATGCCCACTGTTATCGTCGCCACAGGCAATCCCGGCAAGCTTCAAGAAATGCAAGTTTACCTTGCTGACCTGGACTGGAGCCTTGCCCTCAAACCTTCCGAAATTGATGTGGAGGAAACTGGCACCACCTTTCTCGAAAACGCTTGCCTCAAAGCCTCTGAAGTGGCAAAAGTGACGGGACAGTGGGCGATCGCGGACGATTCGGGCTTAATGGTCGACGCCCTCAACGGTGCGCCCGGTCTTTACACGGCCCGCTATGGCCGCACCAACGCCGAACGCATTGGTCGCTTGCTGAAAGAACTGGCTGAGGCTGATGATCGCGCCGCTCAGTTTGTTTGCGCGATCGCCCTAGCTCGCCCAGACGGCACGATTGCCCTACAAACCGAAGGAGTTTGTCAGGGTGAAATTGCTGCCGAACCGCGCGGCGACGGAGGCTTTGGCTATGATCCCGTATTCTATGTGCCGTCTGCCCAAAAGACTTTTGCTGAGATGTCCCCCGCTGAGAAAGAACAGCTCAGTCATCGTGGAGTGGCATTTGAGCAGCTGATGCCAGAACTAAAGTCTCTCAGGCTTACTTAGACTTCCTCGGTATTCTATGTGTAACGCCGATTGGGGCTATGGCGATCGCTACCAAATCTAGTCATGCCACACCCTTGCGCAAGGTCCAGGATGGCGGTTCATCCTGGTCGACGGAGGTCGGGGGAAGAAATAAATTTTCCTCAGTCCCACCTTACAAAATGTCACCCGAATACCCGCCTGACGACAGCTACAGTTCAGCATCACGAACCAAAGGCCGCACGAGCATCAGCCGCTACTGTTCCTGCATCAGCCGCTGATAGCTTTGCCGCAGCTGCATATGGCTTTCCGTAATCCGCTCAGAAAGGTGCTTTTCCACCTGACAAAGCTCTTGCCAAAACGTCGCCGATCGCTGCGTTGTCACATACTCGCGCCACAGCATTTGTAGCATGGCCGCCGCCTGTGGGTCATCACTCCGAACCGTATCCAAAACCTCGTTAAATGCGGCGTGGGCCTGCTCAGGAGAGTCGCCATCATGGGCCAAATTGATGGCTAATTCCAACGCTTTCACAGGAGATTGAGACAGGGGCTGATTCATGAAATTTTTCTTTGGACAACAAAAAATGATGTTAGAACCGAAATGCTTGAAGGCATCTTATACAATCATTAAGAGGAGTATACAGACTGACATCAATATTATCTATGGGCAAGAACCGTATTCTTTCCGGCATCCAACCCACGGGCAACCTGCACCTGGGAAATTATTTGGGTGCAATCCGGAACTGGGTCACCCTACAAGAGGAATACGATAGCTTCTTGTTTATGGCTGATTTGCATGCCATCACGGTGCCTCACGACCCCAAAGCCCTGGCGGCAAACACTTATGAAGTTGCAGCAACGTACATCGCCTGCGGTATTGACCCTCACAAATCGACTATTTTTGTACAGTCGCATATTTCTGCCCACAGTGAATTGGCCTGGTTGTTTAACTGCATCACCCCGCTGAACTGGCTAGAGCGCATGATTCAGTTCAAAGAAAAAGCGGTTAAGCAAGGGGAAAACGTGACGGTGGGACTGTTCGATTACCCAGTGCTGCAGGCGGCGGATATTCTTTTATATGAGCCAGACTTGGTGCCCGTGGGCGAAGACCAGAAGCAGCACGTGGAGCTGACTCGCGACATTGTGAATCGCTTCAATTTTCAGTATGGCAGCGAAGATGAGCCCATCATCAAAGTGCCGGAGCCGATGATTCAAACAGCCGGAGCGCGGGTAATGAGCCTGGCCGACGGCACTAAAAAGATGTCGAAGTCGGACCCGTCGGAGATGAGCCGTATTGACTTGATTGATCCTCCCGAGGTGATTCAGAAGAAGATCAAGCGCTGTAAGAGCGACCCGGTGCGCGGGCTGGAATTTGACAACGCCGAGCGACCCGAATGCCACAATCTGCTTACCCTATACATGCTGCTCTCGGGCCAGACCCAGGAAGCCGTGGCCGCAGAATGCGCCGATATGGGCTGGGGCCAGTTTAAGCCGCTGTTAGCCGAGACAATGGTAGAGGCGCTAAAGCCGATCCAAGAGACGTTCCATGAGCTAATGAACGATCGCGCTTATCTAGAATCTATCCTGAGAGAGGGCCGCGAAAAGGCCGAAGCGATTGCCCTGACCACCCTAGCTAAAGCCAAAACAGCCCTGGGATATTCTCAACCGCTCTAGGGCGCGTCATCAATTAAAGCCAGAATGTCTGCGGTATCAGCATTGCCGCGCCCGGCTTCTGAAACTTAGCTAGGGGCTGAACCGCTTTCAGCATTAGGGCTTGACCGCTAAATGATAACAGCCCCTCAGTTAGCTCGTTGAATTCTCACTCCCAAAATGCCAGGAATTGCAAGATATACTGACGGGGCTAGCTGTCTACAGCACAACTGCCAAGCTCTATTGTCCAGCTCGTTTTCTTAATTCTGTATTCAATGTCTTCGATGGCTTTCTCCGCACCTTACCCCTCGGCTGAATCACAGCTGCAGCAGGCTGCTCGGGCAGGCAAGTTTTTGGTTACTGCTGAAGTGATGCCTCCCAAGGGGGGCGACGTTAGCCACATGGTCAAGATGGCGCAAAAGCTACGCGGACGAGTGCATGCGGTGAATATCACCGACGGCAGCCGCGCTGTTGTGCGCATGTCTTCGCTGGCGGCAGCGGCAATTTTGCAGCAGCAAGGCATTGAGCCGATTTGTCAGATGGCCTGCCGCGATCGCAACCGCATTGCTCTGCAAGCGGACCTCATGGGGGCTTATGCCCTCGGCATCCGTAATGTATTGGCTCTGACCGGCGATCCGGTGAAAGCGGGAGACCAGCCCGACGCTCGTCCCGTCTTCGACTTAGAGTCCGTGCAGTTGTTACAGCTGATCCGTCAGCTCAATCACGGCCTAGATGCTTGCGATCGCCCCCTGCCTGATCAGTCCTTGTGCCTGTTTGCCGGAGCTGCAATTGACCCCCAGTGCCGCAGTTGGCGGGCTCTCCAAAGTCGCTTTGAGCGCAAGGTGGAAGCCGGTGCCCAGTTTTTCCAGAGCCAGCTGATCAACGATTTTGAACGGCTGGAAAAGTTTATGGATCAAGTTGCCGCCGGATGCGATCGCCCCATACTAGCCGGCATCTTTCTGCTGAAGTCGGCGAAAAATGCCCAGTTTATTGACCGCAACGTCCCCGGCGTTAACATTCCCGACCACATCATTCAGCGATTAGCCGACGCTAAAGACCCCCTGCGGGAAGGCATGGCGATCGCCGCTGAACAGGTCAAAGCCGCACGGGATCTTTGTCAAGGCGTTCACATGATGGCAATTCGCAAAGAAGCCCTGATTCCCGAAATTTTGGATTTGGCGGGCATTAGCCCTGTGTAAGGTTATGGAAAGTCATAGGGAGTCGCGACTCGATCATGCTTTCAGCTCATACAAAATTCGCTGCAAAGCTGTCTTGAGTATTGGCAAATCTAACTGAGTCGTTTGCCACACCGTCTCCACATCCACTCGAAAATACTCATGGAGCACAGCATTTCGCATTCCGC
>JBCCNE010000034.1:0-18241 GCA_039026015.1 Cyanobacteria bacterium P01_C01_bin.70
GCGCTGCTATTTACGAGCTTGCTGATAGTACAGCGGTGATCCTTGCTCGGCTACAAAGTGACATCGACGATAGGCCTGGAAAAAACTCTTCCAAATTGAAACAGTTGATTTGCGATAGTAGCTGCCTAGAATTGGCTTAATTGCTTCAGTGGCTGTCTGCAAATGATAGTGCGGGATATTCCAAAAAATATGGTGAGCGACGTGAGTACCAATGTGATGATGAATCGGGTTGAAAATGCCGTAATCATGATCAATGGTTGATAATGCTCCCTTCAGGAAAAACCAATCAGCGTCAGAATACCAAGGAATTGTCTCTTCGGTGTGATGCAAGTAAGTGACTAGGTCAAGCCACACTACAAAGATGACATAAGGGACGCCATAGTAAGCTAGCAGCGGCAACCAACCAATCTGAAACCCAATTCCAATGAGCAAAATAATCATGCCGATGAGCCAAATCGTGCTGGTAATCACATCCCGTTTTTCGCTGGGTTTGAACAGTGGACTGCTCGGCAAAAAATGAGAGCCACCGGGGCGACTGGGCGATCGCCGAAACAAATAAACCGGGTAGGCCAGCAGTGGTAAATAGAATCGCACAAGTTTTTCTGGCCAGGTCATTTCGTTAAATTTAGATTCGGTAACCGGATACCAACTTTCGTCGGTTTCCAAGTTGCCAGTGTTGGCGTGGTGGGTGTGGTGACTTATGCGCCAGCCGTGAAAGGGCACCAAAATTGGAGTGTGGCTAAGATGCCCTACTAAATTGTTGATCCACTTAGTTCGAGAAAATGAGCTGTGACCGCAGTCATGCCCGACAACAAATAAGGCCCAGAACATCGTGCCTTGAGCAAACCAGTAGATTGGCCAAAACCACCAAGCTTGTAGAGTCACCGCTGCCGCCAACAAGCCAGCAATAATGCCAATGTCGAGGAAAAAGTAAGCCAGCGATCGCCACAAAACAGGCTTAAAGCACTGTGCTGGAATTGCGGCTCTCAGCTCTTTGAGTGTAAAAGGCAACTCTCTCTGCTGGGCAGTGCCACTGTTAATGGCCGGTTGGGAAATTGAGTGGGAAGAAGATTGTAATTGCACGGCAATTTGAAATTGTGAGTAGCAGTGGTATCAGTTGATTCAGTTGCATCCGGATCAGACTGCATTGACAGGTTTGCCAAATTGCAGCAAAAGCGTATCAGCGCCTCAAGGGCATCTAAAGAGATTTGTGGCAAAGAATTTTTTCTCTGAGGGAGCATTAACGTTAGCTCAGTTGCGCTAAAAATATCGGCCTCAGATAACGAAATTCGATGTTTCAGCGACAAGACATGTTCTAGAGCCGCTCTGCTGCAGAATTGCTAGCAGCAACATAGAATACCTAGGCATCATCAACAGCTTGCGGACGCCGGGCTCATGCTCTGTGGCGATCAGCTAGACAACAGGAGAACTCACTGCATATGAACAACGAATTTAGCCAAGGCCGAAATTATCGCAGATTGGAGAAAGAACGATAGGTTTCGATAGCATCATATAAATGGCACTGGCGAGTGATTTGCCTCATCAGCTGCCATGAAAAGCGGCGTACATGAATATGCTCTCCCCAGTATTGCATCAGACTGGCATGGGCCCGCCGCAGATTGTAAGAAGGAATCGCCATCGATATATGATGTGGCACGTGAACATTAATGTCGTGGCAAAGCACCTCAATCCACTTAGGGTAGGTGCAATGAACGGTGCCCTGCAGTTGAGCGGCCACTGGTGACCAGTCATTTTCAGGCTTAAAGGGAATCTCGGGAATAGTGTGATGCACGATGGTGAAAGTGCTCATCCAGAAGTGATAGCCTAACCACGGCATTAGCCAAAACTTAATGATGCCCCAGAATCCCAGCGTCAAATACATCGTGGGGAAAAAAACGGCAGCAAAAAGCGCTACAACTGCGATTGAAGTTTTAACCCCGCGGCGATCGCGCTCCACGAAATTGTTGAGGTTAAAATGCAGCATTGCCCAGTGAGCAATTGACCCTATCCACCAGAAGTTAGTCCGCAGTAGGCGATACCCCTTCTGTAACCAGAGCGGAGCAGTCTGAAATGATTCCACCGTCCATGGTTCCCAAGCATTATCTACATGCAATTTATTGGTGTGGGTGTGGTGGTGATTGTGTAAGATGCGCCAGCTATGAAAGGGGTATATCAGCGGCATCATGGTGAGATGTCCCAGCCAGTTGTTAACCCAACGCCGCTTAGAAAATGAGCGGTGGCCACAGTCGTGACCAATCACAAAGAGCCCGGTCGCTGCGGTGCCCGCAAAAAACCAGGCAAAGGGCAACAAAAACCAAGGAGAATAAGCGATTGCGGCAATGCCAGCCACTACACCCATGAGTGTGATAAGTACAGAAGACCAGGCTTTGCGCCAGTCTTTTTCAAAACATGATTTGGGAATTGTACGAATTACGTCGCTTAGTTTAAGTTTGTGCAGCGCTGGCGTTGACTCTGTCGGAGACATAGTCTGGGCAGACGGCGGTAGAGTAGCAGTCATTCATAGCCTCAGATAAAGATCAGACCTCTTTAAAGCTGCCCTAGACCTAGACGCCCTTAACTTTTGCCGGTGCATGAGAAGGTATCGCTGGAATGCACTTCACTAAGCCGCGCTAATGAAAACGACTAGCAGCTTAAATTATTAGAAAACTGATCACAAACCTTAACACTCTACCGCACGTGGATATCACGCGCGCTGCGAAAGCCCTTCAAATCAGGAGTCCTAAGGGTTGGATGAGTTTCATTAAGAAAATCTGATGATTTGGGAAAGCCTTGTTGAAGATGATTGTTGGGCCTTGTTAAAGCCATACAGTCTGTTGGCGTTATTGGCGTGGCTAACAGCGCCCGATTTTTGCGCTATGCTCCGTCGGTTAACAGGAGCGTGACTAAATGCTTTCTTGTCTCAGAATTAGAGTTCGGTATGGGGCTCTTGCTGAAGATAATGCGACGATTACTTTGCCAATTTGCTCTATTCCTCAGTGTTTCAGCTCCTAGACAATGAAATTGGGGCAGGCGCGATAATGCCTATCCTATAAGGTCTCTGGCATTAATTTGATGACACGGTCTAGCATCAGCTTTATAAGCCTACAGATTGTGACGGTTGGGCTAGTGAAGCGGTGGCGATCGCTAAAATCCTAAGTCAACCTTGGCCGCTTCGGACGCCCGAAATAGTGGTTCATTGGGCATCTCTTCCCAGGCGGTAGCGCCGACTTCAGCATAGAACTGGGCATCGTAGGCGCGGGTGCGAACTACTACTGGCATGGGCGTGGCGTGACCAAGAATCAATGCCTGCTGTTTAGAATCCAGCTTGGCCAGTACCGATCGCAGACTTTGCGCCCCAGATACGCCGGTAAAAATGGCGTCAATGTCTTTTTCATCGTTCAGTAGTGCAGTGATGCGGGTGCCGATCTGCGACATGACTTCATTATCAATGCCTGACGGTCGCTGGTCGACTACTAGCAGCGTGACAAAGTATTTCCGCATTTCGCGGGCGATTGTGCCGAAAATGGTCTGCTTTGCCGTGGCCGGGTCGAGGAAGCGATGGGCCTCTTCGATAGTAATCATGAGTTGGCGGGGGCGATCGCTGGGATTCTTGCTCTGCAGAAACCGTTCGGCTTTTTGCACATAGCTGGCGTGAATGCGCCGAGCAATCACGTTTGTTGCCAACATGTAGGACAGCAAATTGGACTGGGTGCCAAATTCCACTACGACATGCTTACCGGCATCAATCGACGCCAAAATCTGACCGACATAGTTGTGGGGACAGGCGGCACGAATGTATTTCAGATCGGCGAGGCGATTGAGCTTGCGTTGCAGCGCCATGATGGATGACTTATTGCCCATCTTGGTTTCGCAAAACTCTTGAATTTCTTCGTTGGTGAGTGTTAGCAGCCGATTGATCCAACCTTTGCCAAACTCGTTGCGGAGAATGATGGCGTTCTCCAGGCTAGCTTCTGACAGGTTTAGCTCACTCCGCACCAGCATCAGGTCTTCCACATCAATTTGGTCGAAGCTAATGTAAAGCTCCTGGGCATCGCGCACACCGCGCCGCTTTGTCGCCTCTGGGTCTAGGGTGAAAATCTGCACCTGTCCGGGAAAAAGCTGCCGCAGACCTTTAACAGTGCTAAATTGCTTGCCTTCGCTGACCGCTTCCCAGCCATATTCCGAGTGCATATCAAAGATTAGATTGACCGCAGCCTGCCGCTGAATTGTGCCCGACAGCAACACCCGCGTCAAAAAAGATTTGCCCGTGCCCGACTTGCCGAAAATGCCGTTGCTGCGCTCTACAAATCGGTCTAAATCTAGGCAAATTGGCACGCTCATGTCGATGGGCTGACCAATGACGAAGTTACGGCGGTAGGGATCATCTTCCCAGCCAAACACGATGCGAAAGTCGCGCTCGGCGGCGTCGTACACCTGACTAAAGTGACTGGGAATGGTTTTGACCGGCAGCAGTTCAACTGGAGCGCTGCTTTGTGCTTGATAAGAAGCGGCACCATTTTTCGTCGTTTTCGCCTTGACTTTGCCATTGCCGCTGCCATTGCCGTTGGTGCTCTCTGGCTGCGGGGTAAACATCAGCATAGGACTGAGGCTGGCGGTGCCGTAGGTGCCCGTGCCGGACAGCACTTCCTGCAAAAATAGGTTTGAGGGTTCTGGTGGATTGGCCAGAATGCGGGCGCTGGCAGTCCCCAAAGCTACGTCGGTCAGCATGCAAAAGAAACGCGATCGCTGTCCTTGTACCACTAAAAATTTACCGACCCGCAAATCCTCGACTGACATATCAGGGTGCAGCCGCACTTCCAGACCTTTGATGAGCGACCCTTCTATGACCGAACCCAGTGGCTTGCCAAATTCCATCGGCCTGCTCCACGCACTCTGTCAGCCATCTTAGCTCATTTGTACCAGTTTTAATATATCTGTTCTAGAGCGATATTTTGATGCGTTCTTGCTGCAGTTGCCATGCTAAATCTTGCCGGCAAATCGTTTTGGGTTATGGGGTGAACGCCTATGCTGCAGGTAGTACAGATCGTGCCGGGGGGGGTAAAGTCGAGCTGATTGTTCCAGAATGCTCAGGAGGTGAAGATTTTGGCGGGCTTGTGCTGGTTTCGCCATAACTGCAAATTGAGCAGCCAAATCAGCTGTTTATCATTACTGTGAACAAGAAGCAGACTTAATCACGAACATGTTGCTCAATAGCCTTAATTAGAGTGTTTTACAGACTCTGTGACTGTCAACTGCCTCAAAGTGTACGCATTGAGCGAGCTTAATGAGACCTGTTCATGGCAATTTCAACGCCCATAGAATTTATGGGGTCAAACCCATTGTTGGGTATAGAACACAAAGCTTTCTAGATAAAAAAAGGTAAGAAACTCTTAGCTTCCTACCCCATTGCTAACCGGCTGAAATGATTTTTTCCTTGACAGATAAACTGGGATTTAAAACTGATAACCGACGCCGCCTTGTAAGGAGACGGCTGTGTTATCGCCGTCGCGGTAGCCATTGAAGGCAATGATGGCGCTGCCAAACAGGCTTAACCGACTGCTGGGAAACATATAGTCGATGCCGGGCTGCAGGACAAAGGCCGTTTGATTACCGACGGGCGACACTTCATCATCATCACCGATAGGAAACGAAACGCCAGCGCCCAAATAAATGTCGGTGTTCCAACTAAGAGGATAGTCGTAGGAAACTGTAGGCACCAGGGTGAAGTTATCAAATAAGAACGCGGTTGCCCGCAGAGAAATCGGCATGCGGAGGAAGCGATAGCGTCCGGTTAACACCATATCTAAACCTGCACCGTCGCCGCTACCGGCTTCTTCAGTGATGCCAAAAGCCGCGCCCACGCCAACGTAGCTGCCATACGCGGCTTGTGCATTGGCGGGCTTGACATCAGTAAGACCCATAATGCCTGCCAGTGCTCCGCCTACTGCAGAGGCGATCGCGACCTTTGTTAGCTGATGTTTAATCTGTTGCATTTCCAAACCACTCCTCAGGCAGGCAATGTATACACAAGGGATAGCGTTGATACTTTCAAAAAGCGTTGTGGGCTGGTCAGCTCGCAACGAGTCTAAATCATATCTTCACTATTTGTGAAAACCCCTGTCATTCAAGACATTGGAGCCATGAATGGGGATACATCACGGCTTAATTCAAGCAAAGGACATTTGATCTGGAAGAGTATTGTTACAAAGCGTTACAAAACTTCTGGTTTAGCCTGTGTTCCTCATGCCAGCGGCAATTCCGTTAATAGTAAGAAGTGCGCCTCGAAGGAGTTCTTCGCGGCTGTACCTCGATTTGATGACGCCAGATATAGCGCTGCGATAGTGTCGTAGCCGCTTTAGGAGAGCTACCTGAATGAATCCTAAGGGGACGATGGTGCCGTTACGCAGATGAACTGATCGCTGCAGGTCAGGGTCGCCATCTAGCAGTCGCCGATGTCCGGTGATGGTGAGAATGATTTCTGAGGTTTTGCGGAACTCTTCGGAAATTTGTTCGAACAAAGTATGGAAACGTTCTTGATCTTCCGGCTGGGTGAGTTCGTGAACATAATGTTCGGCAATCTGCAGATCAACTTTAGCCAGGGTCATTTCCACCTTAGAAACCACCATTTTGAAGAAGGGCCACTTTTGGTAGAAGTAGCGCAGCAGCTTGAGGCGCTCCTCTGGATCTTCTTCGAGATATTCTTTTAAGGCAGTGCCGACGCCATACCAGGCAGGCAGCAAATAGCGAGCCTGAGTCCAGCTAAAGACCCAAGGAATCGCTCTCAGGCTGTCGAGAGTCTTTTTGCCTTTGCGACGGGCTGGACGGGAGCTGATTTGGAGCTGACTGATTTCTTCGATGGGCGTGACCTGATGGAAGAAATCGACAAAGTCAGCCTGTTCGTAAATCAGGGCGCGATAGTGACGGCGTGAGCTTGCCGCCAGTTCCTCCATGATTTCGTTCCAAGGAGCAATCTCATCGACGCTGCTGTGCAGTAGACTGCCTTGAATCACTGCGGTAGCTACCGTTTCAAGATTATACAGAGCCAGATCTGGCAGGTTGTATTTGGAGGCCAAGACTTCGCCCTGCTCGGTGATTTTGATGCGACCGTTGAGGCTAGCTCCCGGCTGTGCCAGAATCGCTTCGTAAGCGGGGCCGCCGCCGCGACCAACTGAGCCGCCGCGACCGTGAAAGATGCGTAGGGCAATGCCGTAATCGTCGGCGGTGGCCTGTAGAGCCTGTTGGGCCTTGTGAATTTCCCAATTGCTGCTGAGGAAACCGGAATCTTTGTTGCTGTCAGAGTAGCCCAGCATGACTTCCTGAATTGGCTGGGTAGAGGAGGCTTCGGCCATGGCGCTTTCACCAGCTGTATTCAAAGTTCTGCCACCCTGAGTGACGGCATGGTACAGCGGCAGTTCAAAGAGCGATCGCATCACTGAGGGCGCACGCTTTAAGTCTTCCACTGTTTCAAATAGCGGCACGGGTTGAATGCTAGACTCCCAGGTTGCCGGATCAAACAGTCCGGCCTCTTTTGCCAATAGCAGCACTTCTAGCAGGTCGCTGACCGTGTGGCTCATGCTGATAACGTAGCTGCGACAAATTTGGGGGCCAAATTCTCTATGCAGGCGGCGCACCATGCGGAAGGTTTCCACCGTTTCACAAGTAATCTGGGAAAAGGGCAGCTCTGTGGGAATCAGCGGGCGGCGAGTTTGGAGTTCTTGAATGAGCCAGGCCGTTTTTTCCGCTTCCGACAGGTCGTTATAAGGCCGTGGCAACACCTGTAGGTAGGTTGTTACTTCATCGATACAGTCAGAGTGGCGCGAACTTTCCTGACGCAAATCGAGTTGGGCTAATACAAAACCATATAGCTCTACTTGACAAATACTTTGCTCCAGGGCACCGCACACCATACCGGTGACCGCAAGATTCTGCTGGATAAGCCGTAAATCTGCTAAAAAGTCATCTCCAGACTGATACAGCGGCAAAGCGGTCCCGTCTATTTGGTCTTCCTGCAACAGATCGCCTTGATAGAGCCGCCGACTCCGCAGCAGAGTGTTTTCGAGCCGCTGCTTCATATAAGCCAGCTTTAGGCGATAGGGTTCTTGACGATAGCGAATGGCCCAGCGTTCGTAGACTTCGGGCATGACTTGCTGATCTTGGTCAAGAGAATCAAGCAGGCCGGGCTGCACTTCACTCCAGTGCAGGGAGAGGCTCAGCAGCTTAGTGAGACCTTCCAGCGATGCGATGTACTTTTCAAGTACTAGATTGCGCTGGTAACAGGCAGTTTTCCAAGTAACGTCGGGCGTCACAGAAGGGTTGCCGTCGCGATCAGCCCCGACCCAAGAGCCAAAGCGACAAAACTGAGGCTGTGGGGGTCGCAACGTTGGGAAACTGCTGTGTAGTGATCGCTTGATGCGCTGAAAGAGCTGCGGCAGGGCATCAAATAGCACTACGTCAAAGTAGTGCAGCGTGTAGTCCACTTCATCGAGCACTGACGGCTTGAACTGATGCAGCTCGTCGGTGCGCCACCAGAGACGAATTTCTTCAGTGAGCTGCTCTTTGAGGGTGTCAATTTCCCAGTGAGAGATGCTGCCGAGGCTTTGCAGCGACTCTTCTGCCTGATCGAGTCGCCGAAATATGGCGGCGATGCGGCGCTGTTTGTCGCGAATGGTATGCCGCACAATCTCAGTTGGGTGAGCGGTGAAAACCAGGCGAATGTCCAGTTCATCCAGCAGCCGTTGAATTAACTGCGGCGGCACGTTGAGCTGCTTGAGCGCCGGAAACAGCCAGTGAAAAGTGCCGGCGTCCCGATAGCTGGTGGGAAGCAACTGATAGTCAAAGGTCGATTGCACCTGCTTGAGCGGCTGAGACTCTGTCGATGGGCTGCCACCGCTGTTTTGTTGGGGGCGAATGGTGGCTAGACCTGCGATCGCTGATGCGGGTTCGACCTCACCGTAAGCGGCACGATATTGGCGCTGCTGACCTTGCTGTTCGTAGTGTTGCTCAACGCTGTTGATAAGTTGAAAATATAAGGCAAATGCCCGGGCAACCCGAATGGCATCCTGCAGTTCTAAGTCTTCAACTACCTGTACAACTTTTTGGACGCTGGCGGCTCGAGCGGCAGGTGCCTGCCCTTCAACCGAACACAAGCTGCGGAGTTGATGTAAAAGGATCAACAGTTCGTTGCCACATTCATGGCGCAATACGGCTTCCCAAATGTCTTCTACCGTTTTGATGCGTTGCTGAACACGGAGGCTATAAGCTGACCCTGGCGGCGTAATTGACACGCTAGAAGCAGATTCAACGATGGCTTCGTCGGTAATTTGCATATTTGAGAAATTAAGCGCAGTGGAAGTCATAAACTAGAGTATCGTCGTAAAAGCGTAGAACCAAGCCTGGACGCGGATTTACTTAAGAATGCCAGCGACATTTCGCTATTTGTCCGTGGCTAATCGTGGCAAGTATGCAGAGAAGCCTAAAGCTATCAATTCTGAGCTAGGCAAGTCTCGAAATCTGGAGTGGGGCAATGGCAAATGATAGTCAGTTTATCCACCAACGCTAATGAACCTCAGTTAATCTTCGTCGGTGCAATCGACTTGCCCATCCTCAGGAGACGGCGCAGTTTGTAAATTAGGCAAGCGCTCACCGCGAAAAACCTCTTCGCTGGCTATGCCTACTTGGGTAAGAGCATCAGCAAGGGTGCGGCACGCCATCAATGTGACCAACAGTGAACCCGTTAAGAAGCTTATTACCATATTTGAAGCGCCAGAGCTGTTTACGGGCGGCGAAATAGCGGGTGATTGTTGAGAATCTTTAGGTTCAGTCGCCATAGCATCAGGAAGTTGAATGAAGATAATCCTTATCTCTATTCAATGTAAGCAACTTATCCATAAAACCTGCAATTAGGCCGGGTTTGACGGGGGACGCTGTGGTTAGAAGATGCTGGAACAGCTATTGAAATGATTGCGTTGCAAAAATTAGGGCTGGCTCAAACCTTCCTAAAACTTGCAGGCTGACTATTGCCGTGTGCCTCAACACGACCTGTCCCAGTATCGCTATTCGCGACACGTGGGGCTAGTTTGCAGAACTGACGGGGCCAGGTGCAAAGTTTTTTTCATAATCTTGCCGAAAACTGCCAAGGCCCCGTCGCAAACCTGAACATCCAGGGCGAGACGGGTCTTCCATACTGCTAATTAACGAAATGGAGACCCCCAGCTATGCGACGTGTGCTTTCTACTGAAAAGTCGACGACAGCTAGGAATGCTGTGCTCCCGATGTACTCGCTGCTAGATCGATGTCAGTGTTCGGCAATGGCGACCGCCTGGTCACGAGTCCCTGGGCAACAGGGATGTTGTCATATATATCTACAGGGATGGCGATATCGGGAGCACGGTCATCGCGATGCGGCGCTGAGAGCCTTTCGTGAACTGCTGACTTTGGGGCGTCAGTGGGGGCATCAAGGGTGGATTGGCGCGGCGGAAAAAGCCATCGCCGATTTGGCGACCGTAACCAGTTCAGAGTGCTGGCAGGCGACGTCAACCATTACCGCTGCCGATTTAGAAACCGCAAAGCAGTGTTCAAAGGCGGCTCTGCTGCACGAACAGGGGCATTGGCCCCAGGCGCTTCAGGTATATCAGCATTTACTGGCGGTAGCGACTCAGGCCCAACAGCCCTGGGCAATGGGGCGCTGTCTCAATGGCTTGGGATTGATTTATTTGGAACAGCAGCGCTTTACCTTGGCGGCGACCTGTTTGCAAACTGCAGTCGCGGTGCTAGCGGACCTCGAAGCGCCGGTTCAAAGCGCCACCGTGCTGCACAATTTGGGCTTGGCGCACGATGGCCAAGGCCATTATCAGCTAGCTCAAAGCTGCTTTAAGAATGCCCTGGAGTGTTGGCAGATGGCAGAAGATGATCTCGGCGTTGCCTTGACGCTGGACTATTTAGGCCGCACTTATGCTCGCGGTCAGGAGGCTTGGCTGGCGCTAGGTAGTTTTGAGGCGGCCGCAGATGTGCTGTATGAACTGGGCCAGCACACAGATGTGCGTAGTGAGGCCGCAGCGTTGCTTAGCCAAATGGCGCTGCTGTGTGAGCGTTTTCGCTACTATGACTTAGCGATCGCCTACTGGAATGCCACCCTCGAAATCTATCAAACGTTGTCGTTAATAGCACCGCAAGTCTGCATCTGGCAGCAGCTGAGCCAACTATATCGCGTTGTCGGTCACGAGGCGATCGCGCGTCATTATGTCAACTGTATGATGCCAGCCATCATGCGTTGACGGTTTGAGGGTGAATGGGGTGGCGGAGTGATGCAGTTAGGTGAGGTGGGTGGACTAGGGCGCATTATCAATTAAATTCAAATGCTTGCGGCACAGGCATTACCGCGCTGGCCCTGCCAAAATCTGCTAAGGGCTGAGCTGTCTTCAGCATCAGGATTCGAGCATTAGATGACGGCCCCTAGGCGAGTAGAAAGAATTCTGGATCTTTAGATATTGGTTCTACTCTGCAGCAAGGACATCGCTTCATATGCTAAGTTGCCAGTTTTTATTCTCGATTGTCTGCACTCGGCATTCCTCGCTGCCTTGGCGTAGAATCTAGCCGGATTCTTCTTCACCAACGAGGAAGAAGTATATGGATTCGTCGCTCTCTGTGGCCACCGCTGTCTGTGTTTTTAAGAACTGGTGTTTCTGAAACTGTGGTGCTATTCTCAGCTGCTTAACGAAGATGACGTTGGTTCTGATGGTGTATGGCCGATTAGAATCAACCGCGTCGTGGGACAGTTTTTGTCGTCTAAGCACTGACCACAGTGAGAATGAGACACTGTAAGCGATCGCTGATGGCCTTAGGCTGGCTCAAATTGACGGTTGTCGCGCTGGCGGTTAACCAGAGCACTAGCACACCGCCTATACGCAATGCGGACTCAGAGCGCTAACGTATAACTAGCTTGTCTAGGAGATTAAGTGAATTTGCGTGACGGTCGTTACTGTTGACAACTGTCATCACTCGAGTAGTCAAATGGCGCAGTCTGGTGAGCCCTGCCGTCAGTTCTGCAAAGTTCTGCTTGATTTTGGCTGATTTACTGGTGCGATTTTACAGACTGCGATATCCTTCACAGCTATATTTAAGGATCGCTATTTGACGCTGCCGCTATCCATAGCTGTCGTCTAACCCTATGACTGCCAAGCCGTCTACTTTTTCTACCTCGCCCGCTGCCGACCAGTCGCTCAGTGACTGGGTAGCGCATCAATTGGCTCCCAGTGCTCAGGTGCAAATGCGGCTGCGGGGCAACGTACTACATGTGCTATCGGAGACGCCACAGCCGCTGCATCAGTCTGGCGCGATCGCGCGACTGGTCGATGCGCTGATCGAGCATCCACTGGGGGCAGCAGCCATTACAGCCGTTTATCCTCAGGCTTATCAGCTATACATTTACAGTCGGCAGGTGGGTAAGTCTCAGCCTGACTGGACTGCGCCCATCTATCTCAATCGCTTAGAGCGCCATCAAGCCCAGCTGCACCACCAGGCGGGGGCTTCGCTAAAGCTAGCGGAGGCAGCTCAAGCGAGCCAGACAGATACGGCTGAGACCGCCGCATTCAGCAGCGTTGTCGATGATGCCACGACTGCAATTGTCTTGTCCCATCTGAGTTTGGCGAAACAGGGCGATGCCGATGCGATCGCCTGGTATCTGAGTGAAGTTTTGAGCACGCTGGATGTCGGCGTCTGGGTCAGTGTGCGGGCGGCATCGAGGCGGGTAGCGCTCCAGTGTGAGGCCGTTTCGGTTGAGGTCGACCCAACGGCTGAAACGCCCCCTGCAGTCGATGAAGAGGAGGTAAGTGTTCAGCGACTGTGGGTATGGTGTGAGGCCACCTATAGCCCTGATCCTTTATTAATTGCGGAGCCCGTTACTGAACGGCTACGACAGCTGGCGCTGACCCAGTTCAAAGATGCGGTCATCGTCATTCAAGTGCATGGCGAAGATACTCCTGATTGGAGTCTGCGAATTGACCTGACGCCAGCGACAGAAATGCTACGGGAGTGGAGCCGCTGGGGTGACGAAGGCGCGATTGCCCGACTGTTAGAGAACGCCGTGGGCGACCATCACGCAACGGTCACTATTGAGCGCAAAGACGAGAGCCTGCACGCCATTGTCGGCTCTACCCTGACTGGCGAGCCACCCGTCATACCTGCGGAAAATGAGATTATGTCGGCGATCTCGCCGCTGATGGAGGATTTGGCTCCTCAGGGCGTACATCGCTTAATGGTTTACGGTCAGGCTTCAGAAACCGATACTCCGGAATGGGTGCGGTGTCTCAACCTGCCTGCCTTGGAGCACGAAGCCCTAGCGATTGACCCCACAACGCTGGCTCAGCAGGGCGATTTGGCGGCGTTAGCTTATCTGTTGACACGGTTGCTCAATCCCGATCTTGACGCGCAACTGGCGACGGGCGGTATTCGTGTTCAGGTGCTACGACGAGACCAGCTTTTGCACGTGATGACAGATGCGCCAATTTGTCCCACCCGTCGACAGGTCGTGCCACAGGTCCTCGATTTTCTCGATTTTCTCCATCTGACCTACATTGCCGGAGTTCGCTTGTATGGGCGACGGGCTGGTCAGCAGCGCCCTGCCTGGAGCTTTGGTAAAGACTTTCAAGTCCGACCTGAAATTGTGCCGAAGGCAGAACCGATTTTTGCCGTTTCTGATCGCTACGTTGGCGATTTGCTCTCTCATTCTGATGAAGCTGCTGTGGCTGCCGAAGCGGCAACGAGTCCAATCAGCGGCAAAATCTACACTGCATGGCAGCAGGGACGGGATCGAGTACGTCAATTTTTGTGCGACACCCAGCTAGTAGTGCCCCAACAAGAGCTGTCCCACTTGCCCCCTAACGCGGCGGATGGAAATCGCCAGGATGTCGTCAAAATTGGTCTCGTTTGGGCCGCAGTGGGACTGCTGCTGGCGCTACAGGCAGACTGGATTTTTGGCCAAATTATTAATCCTGGCATGGTTCAAGGAGCGCTTGAGGCAGCCACTGCGGCCGAATCAGAGCAGCCGGAAGAGGCTCCTCTGGTGACCACTTCCACTTCAACGCCTTCAGCGACGTCAGCTGAGCCGTGGGCGCGGGATGATTGGGAGACCCTCGACGATGAGTCGTTGACGACGGACACGTTGGCCGATGAGGCCACGGCAATGGATGATGCTGACGCCATTTTTAACGACGAAGAGTTGATCGCCAGTCCAACTCGTTCCCTAGCCGCGACATCAGATTTGCTAACGCATTCTCCCTATCCGTCTTTCCGCAGCCAGCAGATGGATGAAAAATTGGCGCTCTATCATCAGCGGCTGGAAGGCTCTGGCCCGCCTGACGTGCTGATTATTGGCAGCTCACGTGCTTTACGAGGGGTCGACCCGGCGGCCCTGCGCCGAGAGCTGATGGCTTTGGGTTACGGCGATCTCAGCGTGTTTAATTTTGGGGTCAACGGGGCGACCGCGCAGGTGGTGGACTTAACCATTCGGCGGGCGCTGAAGCCGCACCAACTGCCGCGCATTATTATCTGGGCCGATGGCGCGCGGGCGTTTAACAGCGGCCGCACCGATGTCACTTACAACGCGATCGCTGCTTCTGAAGGCTTTCAGGAGCTAGGACGGCGCAATCCTGACGGCGTCACAGCTGAGACCGCTGAGGAAGATGAGGAGGCAGTGGCCGCCACCGAAGCTGCGGCCCCTCTGCCTTTAGGGGAGGCGCTGCGGAATAGCTACCAGGCGTTAGATGAAACCTTGAGCAATCAGCTTGGGCAGCGCTCGGCCATTTATGCCGACCGCGACGAGTTGAAAGCTTTTGTGCGCGATCGCCTGCTGACGCCTTTGGTTGCCCCAGTTGCCCTTGTGCCGAATGACGGCAAAGCGGCTCAAACTACGTCCGATATGCCGATTCCTGAGGGGAGTGAAATTGACTTTGACGGCTTCCTCGCGCTAGATGTCCGGTTCAATCCTGCTACCTATTATCAGCTCTATGCCCGGGTGGCGGGGGCGTATGACAGTGATTATGAAGACTTTGGCCTTGATGGCGAGCAAACGGCGGCTTTTGAGCAACTGCTGAACTATACCCAGCAGCAGAGTATTCCAGTCATTTTCGTCAATACGCCGCTCACCGATGAGTACCTCGACGGCTATCGTAGCGACGCTGAAACCGACTTCCAGCGGCTGATGCTGCAATATTCGGCAACTGAAGAAAACTTTATCTTTCGCGACCTCGGGCAGCTCTGGACCAGCCGTTACGATTATTTTTCTGATCCCAGTCATTTAAATCGCTATGGCGCTTATCAGGTATCGTTGCGGTTGGCCCAGGATCCGATGATTTCTTGGCCGCGCGCGCTTGATTTGTCTGCTGCTCCCTCTGACGAAACGCCATGACGCTACCTTCGATTTTGTATGGCTTGTTTTTGTTCAGCGTCGTGGGGCTGTATTGGGCGCTGGAGCGGCGATCGCTGCGCATCTGGCTGCTTCTAGTCGCCAGCATTGTTTTCTACACGTCGCTGCAGGTGCATTATGTGCCGCTGATGTTGGCCTTGGTGGGGATCAACTTTTGGTTGGCGCAGGTGCTCCAGATGCCGGTCGACTGGCGCGTTTCTAACGATCAGTGGCAAATGGCCGAGCAGCAGTGGTATCGTCGTCGTCGCTACTGGTTGATTTTTGGCATTGCCCTCAACGTATTGCTGCTGCTGGGTTTTAAGTACTTAGAAACCTGGCTGAAATGGCTGGTGCCGGAGGGCCTGAATCCTGAGGTAGCGGCTGGCAGTTGGCTGGCGATCGCCTTTCCCCTAGGACTCAGCTTTTTTACCTTTGAATGTATCGCGTATCTAGTAGACGTCTATCGCGGCGCACCGGCAACTAACAGTCTGTCCGAGTTTGCGGCCTACAAGCTGTACTTTCCTAAGCTGATTTCCGGGCCGATTACCCGGTTTCATAGTTTTGCCAGCCAGCTTAGCAGCCAGCCTAGCCTCAATATGAGCTGGGCGGTCGAAGGACTGTGGCTAATCGGCATCGGAGCGATCAAAAAAGTTCTGATTGCTGATCACATTGGGACACTGGTCAATCTCAGCTTTGACAATCTTGAGCGCGCCGGCAGTTGGGACCTCTGGTTAGCCCTCTTTGCCTACGGGCTACAGCTTTATCTCGACTTCAGCGGCTATGTCGATGTGGCGCGGGGCAGTGCCCTGCTCATGGGAATTAACCTGCCGCAAAACTTTAACTTTCCTTACCTCACCACCAGCATTGCGGACTTTTGGCGACGCTGGCATATGACCCTGGGGGAATGGTTGCGTAACTATCTTTATTTCCCTCTGGGCGGCTCTCGCCAAGGCTTGCTCCGAACGGCTGTGAATCTAATGATTGTGATGCTAATTGCCGGAGTCTGGCACGGCAATACCTGGGGCTTTGTGATTTGGGGCGGCATTCACGGACTGGCTTTGGTCGTACATCGGGTTAATCATGCGATTGCTCAGGGATGGCAACCGCTACAAAACTTCTGGAAACAGCCTTGGGGTGCCGTGGTCGCTTGGGCCTGTACCCAATGGTTAGTATTTTTTAGCTGGCTGTTTTTCCGCCTGCCGGAGCCTCGGCAATATTCCCTGGCCCTACAAAAACTTTGGGGCGTTAACGGGGATCTGCAATTTGCCCAAAAAGTCTATGTTGAATCTCTCGGTCTCACGGCTGTGCAGTTATGGACGCTGCTAGGGCTCCTAGTCGGAGTGATAATGCTGGCCTATTGGGGGCAGCAAAAGCTTAAGCTACAGCTCAATTGGCCGTTGAAGCTGCTGCTGCTGCCGCTACTGCTGTTTACGGCGTGGCAGCTAGCCCCTAGCGAAACCTTGTCATACATTTATTTCGACTTCTAAATTAGCCGTAGAACCACTGAAGCGTCCTGTGGGAAACTACTCCGGAGAGGGTGACCTGCTGCTGATCGGTGCTGCTTGCTGTCAGAATAAGGCCAACCCTTGTTTTTCGTCGTGTGTGTTTCATGAGTGCTCCCTTACTTCCTTCCGTTTTCGAAAATTTGGCTGCGATAGCCCCCGAAACCCAACAGCGTAAAGCTGATCACATTCGCGTTTGTCTAGAACAAGATGTGCAGTGCCAGCAGGTGACGACGGGGTTGGAAAACTATCGGTTTCAACACTGCTGCTTGCCCGAACTAGACTGGCAGGAGTTAGACATCTCTGGCACTTGTTTCGGTAAGTCTTTGGGCGCGCCGCTGCTGATCTCCTCAATGACGGGGGGGACGCAACAGGCACAGATGATTAATACTCGACTGGCGATCGCAGCCCAAACCTATGGCCTAGCAATGGGCGTAGGATCCCAGCGAGTTGCTGTCGAAGCCCCCGACGTGATGGATACCTTTACCATGCGGCGGTACGCTCCCGACTGCCTGCTACTGGCTAACTTGGGGGCGGTGCAGCTCAATTACGGCTATGGCTTAACGGAATGCCAGCGTGTCGTCGATGCCTTGGAAGCAGACGCGCTGATTCTGCACTTGAATGTGCTGCAAGAGAGCGTGCAGACCCGGGGCGATCGCAATTTCAAAGGACTGTTGAGCAAAATTGAGACGCTGTGCGATCGCCTGCCCGTTCCCGTTATTGCTAAGGAAGTTGGCAACGGCATATCCTCAGCGATGGCGCAGCGGTTAATCAATGTAGGTGTGGCCGCCATTGACGTGGCCGGCGCTGGCGGCACTTCCTGGGCCAAAGTTGAGGGTGGTCGCGCGACGGAGGCGCGTCAGCGCCGGCTCGGTCAAACCTTTGCGGATTGGGGCATTCCCACAGCGGACTGTGTCACGCAAATTCGTGCGGTGGCGCCGACGATTCCCCTAATCGCCTCTGGCGGCATTCGCAACGGCTTGCAGGCCGCTAAAGCGATCGCCCTTGGAGCTGATCTAGTGGGACTCGCCCATCCCTTTCTCCTCGCAGCTAACGAGTCGGAGGAAAGTGTTGCCCTTCTGGTCAATTGCCTGCTGGAAGAACTGCGCACTGTGCTGCTCTGCACCGGCTACGCCAATTTCGCCACCCTGCGCCGCTCTAATGCCCTACAGCGTCTAAACGAGTAGAGAAGCAGTTATCTAAAGTTCAACCTTGTATCGACTGGGTTCTTTTGGGCAAGCTGTAAACATCTCAGCCAGCGTTGCCATACTGCTGGAATTGCTGGCGTTCCGTCGGCAAGTGGGTTCATATCCCCAAGCCATCCCCCCGTATCGTCAGA
>JBCCNE010000035.1:0-18054 GCA_039026015.1 Cyanobacteria bacterium P01_C01_bin.70
GACTTCGGGAAGGCTGGATGCAGTCTTTTCACTATGCTCTCGATGGCCATTTGGGTGAGGCTCAGATGATGGCGACGAAGCCGCCTGAGGCAACGTTTTTTTAGAAAAACCCCAGGCAAAAATGCCGGCAATCAAAATAATCATGAGCCACTGCGGTGGCACCCAACTGTCGTTGGCGACTCGCAGCAGCAGCCGAATGCCCACAAAGGCCACAGTGATAAAGCCAGCGTCCTCTAAATATTCGTATTCATCGAGCCAGCGAATAAAAAGCTGCGCCATAAATCGCAGCGTAATGATGCCAATGGTGCCTCCCAGTAAAACCACCCAAACGTCGCGGGAAAGAGCGATTGCAGTGGTCACACTGTCCAGCGAGAAGGCCAGATCGGTCAGGGCAATCGTGGGAATGGCCTGCCACAGAGAGGCAAATCGGGGACCGTGATGATGGTCATTTTCATCTTCTTCTGAGGTGAAGTGCTGATAGACCAACCACAGCAGATACAGGGCTCCGGCAACCTCAAACTGCCAAAATCGCAGCACCCAGGAGGCGGTCAAAATTAGCAGCATCCGCAATCCGAATGCCGCCACTAACCCAACGTTAAGGGCTTGCTGCTGTTGCTTTTCAGTTTCTAAGCCTTGAGCGATCGCGGCTAAGGCGATCGCATTGTCCGCCGACAGGACAGCTTCCAGTGCGATTAACACTGGCAGCAGCAGCAGGGTGTCGACCCCTAAATTAGTAGAAATATCGAGTAAGCGATCCAGCATTCGTAGAAATTGTTCAGCAATGGGCAGTTATACAAAAATAGCCTGCCCGGGTAAACGGATAGCGGCAATTCTCGCGCAATTTGCTAAACATGCTCGCGCTAGCCGCGCCTTTATCAGCATAAAACATCTGCTGATCTGCTGTGGCGCTTTGCTGGCAAACAATTCACTTTAATCCGTGGAGTATGTGTTCAACTGTTCCGGTAGGAACTTGTGAATCGGCTTCAGCGCGCTATCCCCTTGAGCCGGCACGCCTTCAGTTTTTCTTCATCTTGAAAGACGCTAACTTTACCTGAGGTTTACGTGCTTCTTTTATTTTTTGATAAAATCTATACATTAACTATTGAATTATACTTAGATAACAGGCACGGGAGCTGTGGCCCCATTTCGTGCCCCTATCGATTCTTTTTTGCTCCCTCTATACTTGAATCCATAGGATCTCTTGGCAATTATCTCGCGCTGCCCCTTCGCCCCCTGGCGCTAGATAAGTAGAGAGTTTGTCCTGATGTTGCTAGATGGATCTATTTAGTAACGAAGCAGATTTGACAGCCATTGATTACATCAAGGTTTTCTATAGAGACCTTGCTAGCTGTAGCCTATTCAGAATCTTCAAACCCTTGTCAAGCTTTGAATTGAAGGCCCCTTGAGATTTTCTTTCAGGCAGCTCAGTGCCTGCGTTAAAAACTCGATATGAGAGTTTGATTGACGTACATTTATGCATTGAAGAACAGTAATAAGTCCCCCTAAATTAAGGCCCTAAGAAATGTGGGCGCGGCCCACTTCAATAGCTTGGTAACTAATATCTTTTTAGGAAAGAGTGTGGGAAATGGGCGGATGGGAGCATAATACCGTTGAACAAAAGGCGGATAGCAACGGCTATCCAGTCGAGAATCACTTGGGGAAATTTGTGGTGCTGGTTTTCCCGAATGGACTACAGGGGCAAATTTGGTCTGCCATATTGCGATCGCAGCATCTTTCCGTGATTTGGGAATCTCCTGATGTCTCTTTGCCCAAAGCGCTCAAAGCACTGCATCAGAAGCGTGCCTTGCCGGATCTGATTGTTTTAGATACCCGCTTGCATCATCTACAACCCCTGCAGCTCTGTCGCTGGCGGCAAAAGCATAACCTAGACACCCAAATTCTTTTAGTTAATGGCGTTCAACCTCAAATTGTGGGGGCAGAAAGACAATGGGCATTGACACAAGGAGCGGCTGACTTGCTGCCCAGAATTTGTAAAAATTCTCTGGTCAGTGGGGCCTCTACGAACCTGCGGCGAGCACTCGACGTACTGGAGATTACCTCCTGCAATCACCAGACCCTGATTAAAGCGCTCCTACAATTGGGCCTGGCGACATCGCCGCGATGCGACCGGTCTGCCCCATCGTCTAAGTTGCTGTAAGCAGAGAGGGGCTGAGGTAAATTTGAGCTTCGCACATCTTGGTGAAGAGCCAAAGCGGCCCAATCGCAGAATGCTTTCGCGATTGATTTTCGCGATTTAAGGTCTGTCATCAATTACGTGCCGAACATACTTTTTAGATTAAGGGCCGATGCGGTGATGAAGGCGATTTCCCTCGGGCAGCCCGGCCCCAAACACTGGTGGCCAGTTCACCGCCTGCCTTAGACTTGAAGAAATGGCGAGTGAGTTCAAAAGCTCCGGTTGCTGGGGCGATCGCGATGGTTTAAAGAATAATCGCGGCGGCTCTTAGAGCGGCTCTGGCCGGTGCTACCGACATTAAGACCGCTTATTGATCCCGTCAGGTTGCCGGTGCTCTACTATGCTGCTGTATCCATGCTTAATCCCATCGTTTGATTCTCTAGACGAAGTGTTTAGTCGCGAGCTAGATGGGTAAGTCCGGCTTGTTGTAGACATTTTGCCCCAGTTTGGTAATGACTGACACCTGGCTAAACGAGCGCTATGAACTGCGTCAGCCTCTAGGAAAAGGGGGCTTCGCTAAAACGTATTTTGCCGTTGACCATCAGCAGTCACAGGCCCCTTGCGTCATCAAACAGCTGATGCCGGCTAACTCGTCGCCGCAGTTTTTGAAAATGGCGCGTCGCCTATTTCAGGCTGAGGTGGCCGTGCTGCGGCGCTTGGGCAGTCACAGTCAAATTCCGGCGCTGCAGGATGCCTTTGAGGCTGACGGCGAGTTTTATCTTGTACAAGAATTTATCGATGGCGAGACTCTGAGCGATCGCTTCAAGCAACAGCCGGTTCTGAACGAAGCGGAAATTATCAGTTTGCTCAAAGCCGTATTGCCGGTTCTGGCATTTATTCATCAAGAGCAAGTCATCCACCGCGATATCAAACCCAGCAACCTTATGCGACGGCGATCAGACGGACGCATTATGCTGATTGACTTTGGGGCCGTCAAGGAAATTACCACCGAGGTTAATCCAACTGGCAGCGAGCAGTTTACCGTCAGCATTGGTACGCAGGGGTACGCAGCTCCTGAGCAAATGGCCGGACGCCCACGCTATAGCAGCGATCTCTACGCCCTGGGAATGACGGTGATTCGCGGGTTGACGGGGCGGTCGCCCACTGAGCTCCCCGAAGACTCTGACACGGGCGAGCTGCAGTGGGAAATAGCGGCGCCTAACGTCAGTCCTGGCCTGCAAGTCTTTTTACAACGCCTTACCAAAGCCTCGATTTATCAGCGCTATGCCTCGGCCACAGCAGCCTTAGCCGAGCTAGAGCATTATGAACAGTTAGCGGCGGCCACAGCGCCCGCTGAGATGCCGCCAACAACCCTAATGTCCACCTTGGTCGGGTCTGACGGGGAACCGCGATCGCGCCTTCAGTGGCGGCAAGTTACCGTACTGCTGCTGATCACAGCGCTAATCCTGCTGGTGCGTCAGCTCGGCGGCTGGGTACCAATTGAGCTGTGGATTCACGACCAGTGGGTGCAGCGGCGATCGCCGCCAGCTGTTGATGATCGTCTCTTGGTGGTTGAAATTCGGGAAACCGACTTGATGGCGCTGCAGCGAACCACGCCGAGCGATGCCACGCTGGCACAGGTGATTGAGACGCTACAGGCCCACGCACCGCAGGTCATTGGCCTCGATTTATATCGCGACATTCCCCAGGGAGAAGGGCACGCTGAATTACTGGAGGCGTTAGCGGCTGACAATGTGGTCGCGATTCGTCAGTTGGGCAACAGCGCCTCTGGACAAATTCCAGCGCCTCGGGGAGTGCCCCCTGGGCGAGTCGGCTTCAATGATTTTCCCGTCGATGATGATGGGGTGGTGCGGCGGAATTTACTATTCGCCTCGGCTGATGAAAGTCCTGACAGCGAGATTCTGTATTCATTTGCCCTGAGGCTAGCGCTGGCATATCTGGAGCCCCGCGACATCGTGCCGCTGGCTAGTGAACAGAATGCCGACTATATGAGCCTTAATGGCACGAGCTTGGTGCCGCTGGATGTCAACTTTGGCGGTTATCGTCACGTCGATGCTGCTGGCTATCAGGTGATGCTGCGCTATCGGGGAGCCCAGGCCACCATTCCAGGAGTAAGCTTAACCGAAGTTCTGGAGGGAAAGTTTGAGGCCGAGATGATCCGCGATCGCATTGTCATTATTGGCACCACGGCGGCTTCAGCCAAAGACCTTTTTTTGACTCCCTACAGCGCCGCCGCAGACGAGGAGTTCCTGATGTCGGGGGTGATGCTGCACGCCCACGCCACCAGCCAAATTCTGTCTGCTGCGTTGGACCAGCAGTCGCTGTATTGGGCCTTGCCTGAGGTGGCAGAGCTCGCTTGGACGGTGCTGTGGGCAACGGGCGGCGTAATGCTTGGCGGTCGGGTTAAGCGATTGTGGATGCTGGGCTTTGGCCTGGGAACGGGCAGCATCGTGCTGATCGGAGTGCCCGTGGGGATCTTAATGGCCAGCGGCTGGATGCCAATGCTGCCCGCCATAATCGCCTTCTGGGGAACGGCGATCACCACCACCCTATTGCGCAGTCATGCTGCTACTGTAAATTTACTCTCAGAGGCTAACCCCACGCCACTGCCCTAGCGAGACGATTCTCAGCTTGCGATCGGAGTCGGCAGTTATTGCCGAATGCCGACTCTAAAACTGACCGGCGCGATTAATTGGCGAAGCGATCGCCGCGCTCGAATGGAATATGGTCGTCAGCGGCGTGCGGGTAGCGGCGGAACGGGAGCGCGACACTATCTTGCGCTTGGGAAAACTGCAAGACCTGCGAGGTCCCGGCATTTTGTACGTCATTCCCATCATCGAGTCAGTACAGTTTGTTGACACCCGGACTTTGGTCATTAACATTCCTAAGCCAAAGGTCATTACCCGCGACAATGGGCCGACTGCAATTGACAGCGCCCTGTTTTTTCAGATCAGCGATGCGGAAAAGGCGGTGGCTTCGATTCAAGATTTCTGCTTTGGAATCTCACAATATGCTCAAGCAGCCCTGCGGGACGTGGTGGGTGGCCTTACCCTGGACGAGCTATGGTCGGAGCGCTTAGAGGGTGGCAACGTCCTCTAAGGTTCCTGGCCGGGTTCTCACAGGCGATCGCCGCTTTCCGTCAGCAAACCGTAAATCACTCAGAGAGCCCTGAATATTACCGTTCGCTTTTCACCCGCAGCGGCCTTATGACGTGAACAAATCGGCCTCAGCGACGCGACGGCGACGCAGACCGGCTTCAGCCGCAGTGCCTGGATTGCGATATTTGACAAACTGTTCCGTGACCCAAGCTCGATCACGCCAGCGATTGGGCGAATCAATTACGCGCGTAATCGACTGAAAGTTAGCCCCCCTGTAGAAGCCTTTTCCGAGATTGTAGCCAAAGCTGTAGAGCGCTCCCCGCTGGTTATCATTCATCTGGCTCCAGGTGGGAATGCTTTCCATCACGTCTAGAAGTTCCTCTTCAACGTGCTGAATCAAGTACCGTTCGGCCTGCTCCCGAGTCACCGTATCTCCTCGCTGCACTTGGCGACCATCGGGATATTTGATCGTGCCGTAACCAATGGTTGGCACGGCCCAGCCATGAATCGGATCGGCATACGCATTGGACCGGAACCCTTCAAATTCTTTGATGAGCTCGATACCTGACTGGGGAATTTTGCTGCTGGAGGTCCCTTGAGCCGGGGCGGGCGGTTGGGGAGGGGCCGGCTTAGGCGAGGGTTCGGGGCCGGTAGGCGATACCGTCATCGCGCGGGGATAATCGCTGCGGGTAAACCATGAGCGAATGGCCGAAATATTCAAAACCTGCTCATTAGGATTGGTGGAAGAAGGGTACTTTGAAAGTCGAGAAATCCAATATCCACCTTCCATGAGATAGATTGCTTTGGGAGTTTCTTTGATCCACGTGCCCATGTCAATGCCTCCTGTTGTCAGTAGCTAGGGTGGTCTCTAGTGTCATTGGTTGCGATTGGCGATCGCCGCGCTAGTCGTATACAGCAAAGCTGAGTGGCTTTCCTCAAATACCAGCATGTTTACTTCACTATTTGAACTGATTGATACCGCTGCGCCACAATTATCATTAGAGTCTGCCCCAGCAGTTGCCATAGCTTAACCGACAACACTTTACCGGGCTCTCCGCTAAGCGGCGGCAGACAATCAATCTACTCTGCTGTTCTAAAAAGTCACTCCATGCCCTCGCGGCTACCAGAAATAGCTCCCGATCCAGAGCTTCCCGGCTCCTGGTCGAATTTTCAGCGTCAGCTGATTACGACAATCACCATTCATCTGGCCTCGCAGTTACGTCCTCAATAATATTGAGTCGTGGTAGCAGCAATTGACCCACCCGACGGGTAAGCTGCGGTCAAAGACAGCGGCGTGGCGATCGCCCAGCCCATTGACATCGACTTACCGATGCCCAGGGCTATTCAGCCGAGCTGTTGAGCAATTCGGGAGGGGACAACCAGGGAAGAGGCATCATCTACTGCATCACTCCTGGGCACGGTAGTTACCGCGAATCCTAATGCCGCGTCGCTCTTGACCAACCGGGTCGTAACTATTCAAAATGGACGCGGGCACCGGGGAGGCCAGAATCCCGCAGATAATCACTCCACTCTTGAGCAATGCCGCGATCGTTGTAAGGCCCAACCGCAATGTGAGGCCCGCGCGGCACCGTCCGTGGGCGCACGAGGTCGCTGGGAGCGCCTAACGCCACCACCTGATTGACAATGCTCTGTAGTTCGGCAGTATTGCCGGGTACAACCACGTAGTAGCCCGAGGGGAGACTCTCATTAACGATGGTCGGAGCCGTGAGTGGCGGCGCAGCGGCGTTAGGCAAAGCCGACGAAGCACCCGTTGGCGGGAGACCAGCGGCTGTGGCGGGCACTCCCGGTGTGGCAAACGGGGCTGCCTGACCAAATTCAATCGATGCCGGAGCCGCTGCCACCGTACTGCTGGGTAGCGGCGGCGGGGCCGAAGTTGCCGCCGCACTCGCGTCGGGATAAGACAGCGTGTAATCGGCGGGCGGCGTTGCCACAACCGAAGTCCCTGTAGAGTTGGCGGCTTGCACTTCTGCACCGATGCCAAAGCTGGCTAATTCATTGGCCCGATTTTGAGCATTTTGGTAAGAGCTAAACCGTCCGGCTTGAATTAGCGACTGCCCGCCAACGTAGTTAACGAAAGCTCCGGGCTCGACCTGGCGCACTTGTGCCAGCAACAGATCGCTACTGCCGCTGACCAAAACGATATATTGCTCGCCTGACGCTGGGGCAACGCCATTGTTAGTCGGTAGGGGCGGCAGGGGCGTGGGTAGGGCTTGGGCGATCGCTGCGGGCTCGGCATCAGTGGCGGTCAATGGTGCAGCGGCACCTGGCACCGCGATCGCCGCTGCCAAACAGCCGCTGGCGGCTAGGGTTAGCCAACCTGGCTGTAGGGACTGAGCGATGTCGCTTTGACGAATGCTAGTTAGCGCGACAGGTAACCAGCGAGAATAGTGTGATTTCATCGAATATGATCAGCTTAAAGCTGAGGGCGAGAGGGCATTTTCACAGTTGAGCTATGAGCTGACCTCGGCCTGCCTACGAACAGTCGAGGCGAATGCTAGCCTAGGATAGTTACATTCATCGAAAAATTCCAGGCTTTTTTGGAGATGGGCAAAATTGTTGTGGGCCTCTCGGGAGGGGTCGATAGTTCTGTAGCTGCCGCAACATTGCATCATCAGGGCTACGAGGTCATTGGTTTGACCCTATGGCTAATGAAGGGTAAGGGGCAATGTTGTTCAGAAGGCATGGTTGATGCGGCGCGGCTCTGTGCAGAGTTAAACGTGCCGCATCACATTGTTGACAGCCGCGACACCTTTCAAGCCGACATTATCAATTATCTCGTTGAGGGATACCAGGCCGGCGTCACGCCGCTGCCCTGTTCGCAGTGCAATCGCTCAGTAAAATTTGGTCCCATGTTGGCCTATGCTCGTGCCGAGTTGGGTGCGGACGCGATTGCTACGGGGCACTACGCCCGCATCCGGTTTAATGCCGAAACTGGGCGTCACGAGCTGCTGCGGGCCGTTGATCGCAACAAGGACCAGTCTTACTTTCTCTATGACTTGCCCCAAGAAATGTTGGGAGCGCTGCACTTTCCCCTAGGAGAGCAAACTAAAGCTGAGACGCGGCAGATGGCCGAACAGTTTGGCCTGCACACAGCTACCAAGCCCGAGAGTCAAGATCTTTGCCTGATTGAGCATCATGGCTCGATGGGCCAGTTTTTAGAAAAATATCTGGCACCAAAACCTGGCGATATCGTCGATACCCAAGGGCGCATCTTGGGCCGCCACAGCGGTGTCCACAACTACACGATTGGTCAGCGCAAAGGGCTGGGCATTGCGGCCGCCCAGCCGCTCTATGTTGTGGCGTTAGATGTGGGGCGTAATCAAGTGATTGTCGGCGATCGCGCCAGCGTGCACTATCCGGAATGTACCGTTCACCGCGTAAACTGGGTATCGGCAGCGCCACCTACTCAGCCGCTGACGGTTGCAGTGCAGATTCGCTATCGCTCGCCAGCCGTCCCGGCTACTATTTGGCCGCTGTCCCAGGAGGGTGAACCAACGGCTACGCGGGTCAAGGTTGTGTTTGACGAGCCGCAGTTTGGAGTCACTCCAGGGCAAGCGGCTGTTTGGTACGACGGCGAACGGGTACTGGGCGGCGGCCTTATTGAGCGGCTGCCCGTGCAGGCCCGAGTGGCAGCGGCGATTGCCCAAACGCGCATTTCCAGTTAACAGACTCTTTATTTCCGCAGGCGGATTGTGGCTGGGGGATTGGGCATACTGGGCACGTCTTTAATTGCAGTTTGAAGAGGTTCGTATTTTGATTTTATCCCCCGATATCAAAGCCGCCCACGGTGGCCCCCTAGTCAACCGGATTGCTACCCCCGAGCAGCGTCAGGCATTCTTAGAAGCAGGCGCGTCTATGCCCCGCATTAGGCTGGATGAACGGGCGGTTTCGGATTTGGTGATGATTGCGATCGGCGGCTTTAGCCCCCTTAAAGGCTTTATGGGACGGGCTGACTACGACACCGTGGTCACTGACATGCGGCTGGCAAACGGCTTGCCTTGGGCGATCCCGGTGACGCTGTCGGTGGAAGCCGCGATCGCTGAGCCGCTGCAAGCCGGTACACAGGTTCGATTGGATGATCCCAACGGGCGCTTTGTCGGGGTTTTAGAGCTGACCGAAAAATACTCCTACGACCGGCATAAAGAAGCCATCAACGTCTATCGCACTGATGAAGAAAAGCATCCCGGTGTGAAAGTCGTCTACGACCAAGGAGCGGTGAATTTAGCTGGCGACATCTGGCTCCTGGAGCGCGATCCGCATCCACTGTTCCCGAAATATCAGATTGATCCCGCTGTGTCTCGCGTCATGTTTGCTGAGCGGGGTTGGAAAACAGTAGTCGGTTTTCAAACCCGTAACCCGATCCACCGCGCCCATGAGTATATTCAAAAATGTGCGCTAGAGGTTGTAGACGGCTTATTTTTGCATCCTTTGGTGGGCGCCACTAAGAAGGATGACATCCCGGCTGACGTACGGATGCGCTGCTACGAAATCATGATGGAGCACTATTTTCCGCAAAATCGCGTGATTTTAGCGATTAATCCCTCCGCAATGCGGTACGCTGGCCCCAGAGAAGCGATCTTCCACGCCCTCGTACGTAAAAATTATGGCTGCACCCACTTTATAGTCGGTCGTGATCATGCTGGTGTCGGCGATTACTATGGAACCTACGACGCCCAATACATCTTTGATGAATTTGAGCCGGGTGAACTGGGCATTACCCCTTTGAAGTTTGAGCATGCTTTCTATTGCACTCGGACCAGTACGATGGCCACTACCAAGACGAGTCCTAGCTTGCCAGAAGAGCGGATTCACCTGTCTGGTACTAAAGTTCGTGAAATGCTGCGGCGGGGTGAGCTGCCCCCGCCTGAGTTTTCGCGACCTGAAGTGGCGGCAGAGTTGGCTCAAGCCATGCGGGTGGCCCAAGAAGTCTAGAAAAGGAATGGTCCTGCTGTGACGCTGGGACGACGAGATTTTTTGCAGCGTTTAAGCGCCGTTCTCGCCGCGCTTGGCGTCACTGACAGCTGGTTGGCGGGCTCAGTAGGAGCTTACCAAAGGGCCTTAGCAGATTCCAGCCGCTGCTTAGCCTTACTAATCGGGATTAATGATTACGATGCCGCCGTGTGGCAAATGCCGCCTGATGTTGATCGCGGCTCATTTTTGCAGGGAGCGCTGACCGACGTCGAGCTGCAGCGTGAGCTGCTGATTAATCGGTTTAATGTGGCGCCTCAGGATATCCTGACACTAGTTAACGCCGATGCTACGGTTAACCAAATTTTGGAAACGGCCCAGGCGCACCTGATTGACCAGGCTCAGTCCGGCGATACTTTAGTTTTGCACTTTAGCGGGCTAGGCAGTCAGGCCTACCTGTCGGGACGCGGACCGGAAAAACCGTTGCCCACCCTAATTGCTGTCGATAGCCGGCTGCCCGATGAGGAGGTGCCGGTTGTTCAAGACCTGTTTGAAGAAAGTCTGGCCCAGCTTTTCAACGGGCTGCGTGGGGTCAAGATACTGACGGTGATTGACGCCAGCACCACCGTGTATCCTCAGATTTGGCAGGGCAACTTTCGGGTGCGATCGCGGCCCACTGCCTCTACAGGCACCTGGCAAGCGCCGTTTGATCACCGCTTTAAGCAACCCGGTAAGTCATGGCAGCAGTTGACCGCCAACTGGCCCGGCATTTTGCTACAGCCGCAGATTGCCGAAGCGATCGCCTTGGAAGGCGATTGGGCCGACTTTAGCGCGGGACTGTTCACCTATGCCCTGACGCAACAAATTTGGACTAGCTTACCGGCCCAGCGACAGCAGTGGTTTATTCACCGGATTGACCGTAAGCTTGCCGCCTGGACGGGGTCTGACCAGTCATCGCTGCTGTTAGGTAAACAGTTGAGCAAACGACCGGGCCTGCCGTTGATGTCCGGGCGGCTGCCGCAGCCTGCCGCTGATGGCGTCGTTAGCACTGTAGACACCGTTAATCGCAGCGCGACTGTTTGGTTAGGGGGGTTGCCCTCGCTGTTGCTGCCCTACTGCGATTTGGGGTTACGCCTGCAACCCTTGCCCACGCTGCCGGGGTTGGTCTCCATGCCCAACGGCACGCTGGTAATCACAGCCTTAGAGGGGTTACGGGCCAAAGCTACCATAGACAATCTGCAAAGACTGCCTGTGGGGTCTCCAGTCATTGAAATTGAGCGTCGCTTGCCCAAGGAAATTGCGCTGACCATCGCGCTTGATCCCATTTTGGAGCGCATTGAACGCGTTGATGCCACCAGCGCCCTTGCCAGCATGTCGTACATTGAGACTACTGTCCCTGGGGAAAGGTCAGCCGATTGCCTCTTTGGCAAAAGCAGCTCGGTTCTCAAAAACGCAGCGCTGATGGCGGCTAGCGAATCTGACGCTGCCGATACCGCGGCGGCGGCTGGCTCTGATGAACTGCCAGGCTATGAGCTGTTCACTCCCGATGGTTCCTTGATTGCGGGAACGACGGCTGAGGTGGAAGAAGCGGTAAAAACAGCCGTCACTCGACTCACCGGCACGCTGCGTAGCCTGCTGGCCGTCAAAATGCTGAGGCTGACGGCGAATCCGGTGTCTTCTCGCTTGCCCGTGCGGCTGCTGTTGGAAAGTCAACCCCCCAGCAGTCAACTCCTGCTGGTTGAAGAAACACTGCGATCGCGCCAGCTCAGCAATCGCGACGCCAGCAAGTTAGAAAGAGTGGCCTTTGCCGCGCTGCCGCGCGATCGCCCCGAACAATATCAAATTCGCTTGGTCAACTCGGGAACGACTCCTTTGTACTACGTGCTCGTCAACGTCGTCGAAAAGACGCGCCTGTCAGTCTACTGCCCGCCCCTCGATATGGCGGACGGCGACCTAAACAGTCAGGCGATCGCGACTGCTAGCCAATTGCCCAGCGGCAGCACCGTTAACCATCCTCAAACGCCCAATAGTGCCTTTTCGCTGCAGCCCCTGCAAACCACCGAAGTGTTTGTGATCGTGACTACTGAGGCCCTGTCTAAAACTTGGAAAGCAATTCGCACGCCCGAATTCCGCTATCAGAACGATCGCTGGGCCACAGTGCCGGAACCGCTGACCATGACCCAAGCCCTATTTCAAGATTTGCACAGCGCTAGTGCGGCCTTTACTGAAGAGGCTGAAGTGCCGGGGGGCATTTTAGCCTTTCGCTCTGAAGCTTGGGCCACGCTCTCGCTGTAGCAAGCCCCTGGCCCACATAGCCTGTCCTCTTGCAATGCTTTATTTCTCCAAAACAACCGGTATGGCAGATATAGTCTGGGGGACGGCCAAGCTAACGGCAAAAGGCTGTTAGCGATCAAGACTATTTTGCCTAAACTGCGAGTTGCCCTGCGAAGCTTGAAAGCATCGTCAACCCGACCGTCGCGAATCCACAACGACAAATCACTCCGGCAGAATCTTTCCAAAGATATAGGCCAATCGCGAAATTCATCGCTAAGCTACGCCAATGGCATGGATTAAAAATTAGTCGGCGGCTCCATGAACACTCAGGCTCACCTAATCGAATATCTGCAGCAGGAGTTTGGCTTGCCAGAGCATGCGATTGCCTTGGGGGTGCGGCAAGTGGGTCCGCTGCCTAATCTGCTCCCGATTGTTCTGTGGAAATATGGCTTTGTTACTGCCGAGCAGCTAGAGCAAATCTTTGACTGGCTCGAGGCTTTGCAGCCAAGCCAACACCTCACGTAGAGACGGCAAAATCTGTGTTGCAGTTGTCTTAGACTGCGGAGTTGGCACCTGCATATCTGGCACCATAACAACGGGTATCCCAGCCGCTACCGCTGCCTGTACGCCGGCGTTGGAATCTTCCAGCACCAGACAAGCGCTTGGGGCTACCTCGAGCTGACGTGCTGCCGCCAGAAAAATGTCGGGCTCGGGTTTTCCTGCGGCAACTTGATCAACGGTAACGACCATTGAAAAGCGATCGCGGATGCCCGCCAGCATCAGACAGCGCTCGGCCTCGGCCGAATTGCTAGAGGTGCCCACCGCCTTCGGAATCTGCTGCTGTTCGACCCAGTCCAATAGTGGCAGCAAGCCCGGCTGCAGGCTAACGCCCTGTTCTAGAAGCAAGGTCTGCCAGCACGCTTCCCAGCGCTGGTTAAACGCCTCAACCGGAAATTCTTCACCAAACACCTGCCGAAAAGTGCGATCGGCTTCAGCACTGCTGCGCCCCACCAAACTCAGGTATAGGTGATCATCCAGCTGATAACCCAGCGCTTGGGCCGCGATGCGCCAAGCCTGGTGATAAAGGGGTTCGCTATTGAGCATCAGCCCATCCATGTCAAAAATCAGCGCCACCGGTAGGGCCATCAGCTCACAGTCTCCATTTAACAGATGGGTGGGGCGCTAGCTCTGTGGGATGCTCTTTCTACAGGTCGTGTCCTCAACTGCAGCCAACGTCACCAAACACAGGTCTAGAACATCACCGAAAGATTTTTCGAAGGTCGAGCATTATTCTACAGATTGCAGTAAGTGTAGCTTGATGGGCTCGATACTAACGGTTTCGACATAGGCTGAAGTCAGATAAGGTAGAAAATCCTCATCGTCCTGCAGATACACGTTGCCATGGGCGATCGCCAGCGTGACTATCAGATTAGTAAAGAGGTCTCGGGTTTCATTAAAGCCTTCAACCACTTCGGTATTCGGGTTCGTGACTTCCAAGGCCACGCGAGTCAACTCTGGGGTATGGGATAGGTTTTGCGCCAGATATAAGTATTTTTGAGCGGTCGTTAGCCCTTCAAAGACCACCACTTGCTCTAACGCTACGGGGCTGGCGATGTCCAACGCGCCTCCCATAATGACCGTTGGCACTTGAATGTTGCTCATGCCAGCTTCCCCAAATAGGTTGCTGACCGGAGACAGCGTAAATACGAAGCCAATCCGGTCATCGGCTAGACTGCCGTCGGTCAATTGTTGCAGGACGTTGGGCGACGCTTGCAGTTCCAAGGCCCGACACTGCAGGGCCAGGGCGATGTTGATCTGATCGGAGGTGACATTACTATCCAACGTGCACTGTGTTTCTAAGTGCTCAATATCGACTGTGGCGCCGGCGGCGGCAAGGGCCGTGTAGCCGCCAAAGGAATGTCCGACAATCCCCACTCGCTCAAGTTGTAAGCGCCCTTGAAATTCCGTGGCGTTTTGCTGCTCTAGGGTATCCAGCAGGAAACGAATATCTTGGGGCCGATTGATAAATTCCATCGCCTCAAAAGATTCTTGGTTGAGTCCTCTGGCCAAATCAGTTTGATATTGCTTGTTGCTGCCAATGTGTTCTGGCAAGACGGCCACATATCCATTGGCGGCTATACTTTGAGCAGCCTCAATAGCTTGTGGATTGGTCCGCGAGTCGCCATAGCCGTGAGACAAAATCATCACTGGCAGGGGGCCGGAAACGGCGTCAAGGTCGGCCGGGAGGAAAAGATCGACAGGGAAGGTGCGATCGCGCTCTGGATCGGTGAGCAAGAGCGATCGCTGCTCAACTGCAAACGGGCCATTTTCTGCCAAAGAAGGTAAAGCCCCATAGTCCAGACTGGGTTCCTCAGCGGCAGCGGCGGCAGAGCGTTCGGCTGTTTCTGTGAGCAGGGCTTCGGTGATTTCTCGATTGGTGTTGATGGCATCGATCAAAGTCAAGACATTGGGCAAATTTAGCCGAATGCCCTCCGTCGGATAAGCGCGAATGATGTTCATCAGCGAGAGGCCATCAGGGTCTGCCGCCGCGAGGAGCAGGGCCGAGCGAATAGCGTATTGGCCATTTTGACGCCCTGCCGTTTGAATCAATTCACCGACTCTGACCAACGTACTCTCCCCAATGGGGGTATATAGCCATTGGGACAGCACAAACGGATCGGTGAACTCTGCCGGGAGATTAGGATTGAGCTCAGAAATGGGCGTTGTCAATGTCTGTTGAAACCGCTGCTGTTTATCGGACGGAATAAAGTTGAAGAAAGGCGCGAGTTCATCATCAACGATGCCCTCCTCGGCAAAGGTTTCGAGGGAAGAGACCGGGAGAGTACGACCAAAAGGCCCGTAGTCAAAGTAGATGTTGTCTGCAGATCTGGCTGGCAAGGCTGCCATGATACCGGCACAGAGGCTGATAGTCGTCGCTTGCAGGAGCTGTCGCAGAGATTTTGAATGGCAGGTTTGGCGGTTCATAATCATAAGGGGTCAGGGAGTTGAAAAGTATCGCTAGGGTTACTGCTTGCTCGATTGAGAGTCGGATTTAACTGTGACTGAGGCCTCTGGGAATTCTCGATGAGCCAGGTAGCTGCTCACCAGCAAGGCCATAAACACTGCTGGATAAACCTGGCCAATCAGGGCTTCCAGAATAGTGAGTATGGACGCCACTTCACTCACCGGGGCAATATCGCCAAATCCGAGGGTCGTGAGGGTGACAAAGCTGAAATACAGCACTCTTAAACGCGAGGTCTCGGTCACAAGAGCACTGGAAAACGCATTGACGTCGAGGGTATACACAATGCTGTAAAGCAGCGCCCAAAAATACCCCAGTAGGAGATAGACACAGACGCCGCCCTTCACCGTGTCGCCAGTCACTCGGGAGGCTTGGAGAATATCTCGTAGGATGAGCAAGACAGCGGAGCCAAAAAAGAAACTGTAGATGCTTTGAACAGTCACTAAAACCGGGGTGCTAGGAGGGAGCCCACCAACGGTTAGAAGCAGGTCTAGCAGGAAGCCAATCGCCGCAATTGCCACCATCAGCGCGAAGAGCGATCGCCGCAGGCGATAGGACTGAATAATTAAAAATGAAATGTGGAACAGCAAAAGAGAGGCCAGCAACTCGCCCCATCCCCCATCGGCAAAGGGAATCACTAACAGCCTTAGCACCGTCACCGCTAGGAGCTGATTGTATTGGGGGGGAGAGGCTCTTTTACTAAAAGGGATCATTGCTCACTGCACGACTGGAACAAGGAGATGCGAATTAAAGTTGCCGCCGTAGTGAATGATGTGAAGGCCCCGGTTAAATGAAACCTCTTTGAAGTAGGGCGGCGATGGAATAATTTCCTGGGAACTCACGATCAACTCCAGGGCTTCACCCGCCGCAAAGAAGGTACTACTGGGATAGAGGGCGATTTCTAGCGGCACAATTTGCCCGGGTTTCAACGTCTCGGCTCTGCTGGCTTGGAGAACAGGGTTCCAGGGAGTGGACGCTATGGGGTCTAGTTCGCGTCGGGAGGCTCTGCCCCATCCCCTGGTGACCATATCCTGCTGGTTGCCAACGGAGCCATAAAAGGGAACTGCCGCTTGAGTGCGATCGCGCTTATTAATTGCGACATAGATGCCCATATCGTCAGGAACTTCGGGATCATGCATCTCATGCCGCGCCTCCATCCACAGCCGCAGCTTCATGTAACCGGTGAGTTCGGTATCTTCAGCGAATGCATATAGGAAGATCACCTTGCCCGTCGTTGCTGAATAGCTCAGTTCCTGTGGCGCTGACAGCGTCTCTGGAGATAAAGATTGTCGATCTGAGAGATGGAGTTTTTGGTAATTTGTGCGAGCGATCGGCCATTCCTGCTCGTAGCGAACCTCATGGATGTGTTCCTGGCTGCTGCGGACTTCGAGCCGGACAGGTGGTGTATTCAGGAATCCGCTTGAGGGATCTCCTTTGAGGAAACAATCCATAAAGCGTCGGGTCAGCTCCTGGACCTCGGGAGAGTAGTAGGCATCCCACTTACCGGTGCGGTGGGTGTAGAGCCATTTATGCTCTGAGCGGGCCTTCATAAACGCCCGAAAGCTTCCCATGGTGTGTAGTCCGTGGTCTGAAAAAGAGCCACACACCAGCATCGGCACGGTGATTTCTTCCAGTTTTGCGGCCTTCTCTTTCCAAAAATCGTCATAAAAAGGATGGCTTTCGACAAAGCGAGTGGGGATGCTTCCTTCAGCCTGCACAAAGTCTCTCGGCGTGCCGTTAATCGCAGTCTTCACCTCGGTGGACCACCAAAAAGCGGGAAACCCCAATTCCGTGAGTCCACTGCGGGTAAACACATCGTGATATGGGTCCGTGAGCCCTTCCCAAGGAGAGATGCAGCATAAGGACGGTGGCGGTCCACCATAAGCCTGACAGGCCGCCACATGATATTGAGTAATCGCTAAAAAGCTGACTCCATTCAGCCCGACTTTGCCAGTACACCAAGGCTGCTGGGCCACCCACTCGATCGCTTCGTAATAGCATTTGCCCTGATGCTCAGAGAATACAGAAGGATGTCCACCGCTGTTGGCATAGCCTGGTAGATTGACGTTGACGATGGCATACCCTGCGGGCACCCAGAAATTCGGGTCGGGGGATTCCCAACTGGTCAGCTTAGAAAATTTGGGTCTCCCAACTTGGGAAATCAGGCGATATTGCTGCGGTGCTCCTCCGACAGGTGTCTTGCCCAGGGCTGGAGTAATGTGGTTGTCATAAGGATGGGCACACATCACCACGGGTAAGGGCTCGTTTCGTTCAGCGGCCTGCTTTGAGCGGTAGATATTGGCCGTTAAGCAGAACCCCTCACTCATGGGAATTGCAACATCGTACTCGCACAAAATATCGGGATCTGCTGCCGTCAGTTCACACTGGGGCTTGAACAACTGGCGGCTTTTGACGGCATTGGAGACAATTGGCGTCAGCGCTCTAATCGTATTTAAGAGAACTGTGGCTTGCTTGTTCGGCTTCATGGATGAACTCCGGTTTTGGAGTTTTCAGGCTGGCTATTCTCTAAACTGAGGGTCGTTCTGATGGTGTCCAGAACCGCTGCTTCTGCTGGA
>JBCCNE010000036.1:0-17902 GCA_039026015.1 Cyanobacteria bacterium P01_C01_bin.70
AGGCTGGGTCGCGATTGCGAAATGCCAAACATCGGCAAATTAGCGTCTTTGAGCGCTTGCTGCACCATCAGCAGCGCATCAGACTGAGCTTGAACCACCAAATTAAGCGAGTTCCCTTGGGCCTCGTTAACAATAACTTCTTCTACGCAGGGCAATTTCTGCAGCAGCATTTTGGCTTGGTCGGCCTCTTCGTCAGGCGTAAATTCGCGCAGGCGCAGTGTAATGCGATCGCCCCCTACCCGGTTCTTTAGCTCGTTCGGGGTGCCCACGGCGATGACCTTACCCTGATCAATAATGGCGACGCGATCAGAAAGGGCATCGACTTCCTCTAAGTAGTGGCTGGTTAGCAAAACCGTTGTTCCGGCTTCGCGAAGCTGCCGCAAAAACTGCCACACTGCCGATCGCGTTTCGATATCAAGCCCTACCGTAGGTTCATCCAGCACCAAGACATCCGGCTGGTGCAGCAGGCCCATTGCCAAATCGAGGCGCTTTTTCAAACCACCAGAGTAAGTGCCTGACTTTTTGTCTGCCCAGTCGGTCAGCTCTAGCAGCGTGATCATTTGCTCAATGCGATCGCGCGCTACTTTTGCTGGCATGTGATATAGCGATGCCTGCAACTGCAGTAGTTCTCGTCCAGTAAGTACTTTATCAAGGGCCACATCTTGAGCAATGTAGCCCAATCGCTGACGAGCCAAAGAAGGGTTATCAAGCACTGACTCGCCGCTGATTTCGACTCTACCAGCGTCAGGAGCCGTTAATGTGCAGAGGCAGCGAATCGTCGTTGTTTTGCCGGCACCGTTAGGCCCCAAGAGTCCAAAAATTTCCCCCGGAGCGATCGCAAACGAAACATCTTTGACTGCTTCGACATCGCCATAGCGCTTTTTAAGACCCTCTACCAATACCGCTGAAGGCATAGTGTTTTCTTAACTGGCTTACTAAAAGGTTATGCTGTTATCTTACCGAAGCGGAGAGGATGGGGGCGGGTGGATAGCACGGTGGCAGAGCATCTTGCATACTAGATCACGCCAACCATGGCGACACAGGATGTGATCACCTTCACCATTCGCGGTCAGTGCAGCGGTTATGAATATGGCTATAAGCGGCTACTCCGGCTTTAGCTGTGGGCAATCGCACGAATCACCTAACGCGATTGCTTGTATCAGCAGTGATTTCTCTGTCAGGTCGAGCCTGCCTAGAGCACTTCAAGAAGTTTAGACTGAAGCGCAGCAGCCGGTTGAATGAAAATCAGTCTTCCTGCTTGGGCTTACGCGGATTGGTAACCACTAGCTCAAACATCCACCCCGGAAGATCCCTAATTTTTTCTGCTATCCGGCGTAAATCTTCAAAACCGTTGAGGGTCAAGCTTTCACGAGTTCTGACTTCAATGGCAATCACCTCATCGGCGCCCTTAGCGATCAAATCAAGCGGACATTTTGACAGCTCCTCAGGCAGCTGCGTCGCTTCAGGATACACCGTTACCTCATAGCCCTCGTGGCGATATTCACGAGCTAGCTTTAATACGCGGCGATGCTCCAAGCTGGATTGGTGGTTGCGATAGCTCATAACGGGGGACACTTGGCAAGAACTCACCAGCTCAGGTCGGCTGGGTCAGGAGCAGCTTCAATCCTAACATGGACAAATTCTACTCCCTGAATAAAGCCTTCTGCCAGTATTGGCGACATGCCTCGCACCCGAAACGAGCCGTTGAGATTTTTGCGGCGACTTACTACGTCCGTCGCTAAATAATCATGCTCAAAAATCACCCCAGATAACGCAGCTCGCACAGGCTTGATGATATTGTCGCTGTCAGGCACGCTATCTTCATTACCGCTGGGCGCATCAAAATAATAGGTCAGTTTTAGGCGCACGTAATCGTCGTGAGGGCGATCGCTCTCCCACATTTGGCTCGCCACTTTTTGCACCATCGCCATCCATGCCCGGAGCTTTGCTTTATCTTTAGTCTGAAAAGAAACAGGCCGACCCGGCAGGATAAATTCGAAAGGAAGCACAGGCTTAAACCGGACGATACACCAAAGTAACTGACGACAGGAAACACCGAACCACAGACCAAAACCTGAGAAAACCCCACAGCATTTCTATAGTAAATCTGTCCTGGTGTATTAATCCATGACGTTGTGGCAGTGCAAAAGGTGTCAGGAGATCGCACAGTGTGACACATGGCATGGGAAGTTTAGACTGTTGCTGAGGTGGGAATTGGGACGACCCGTTTATCCGTCAAATCCAGATGTGAGTAGCCGGAATGATTATGCAGAGGTTCCCTCATCTTCTGCGGCTAGGAGGGCCATAAGGACTTTCATAATGACGAATTTTGCTGCGAAGAGAACGGTCATTATTGACTGACGGGTAAGGCTGCTGATTTAAATTGTGTTTGAGCGTTTGCAAAATCACTTCAATATAAGTCGCATGCACGTCTCGATTGCAGTTTTTTGTAGCTGTTTCAAACTATTTTGAGTCCAGCATTTGGGTTGCTCTGATCAGCAATTCAGCGGGATTAAGTCAACTGTTACTTCCAGGTTAGGGAAGTGCTTTTAAGTCGGCAGCTAAGGGGCCACTTCTAGGTTAGGGCGGAGTTTGAAGCGGACAGCGATCGCTGTAATGTTATCGTGACCGTTATGTTCGTTGGCCAAGTCAATTAGGTCGGCAACACCGTCTTCCAGGTCTGCCTTTGACCGCATCATCGGCTCTAAGTGGGATTCGACATGGGTTTCAAGCAAATCGTTGTCGCTTAGACCGTCTGAACAGAGAAGAAAGAGCGTATCTTGAGTCACGGTTAACTGCGTAATGGTGGGCACAACTTCTTTATTGCTGCGAGGGCCGAGGGCCTGAGTCAGTTGATAAGCATCAGGACGAGCATAGGCGATCGCCGGTTCAACTCCACGATTGATCTCGCGTTGGCCAACTTCGTGGTCTACTGTGGCCTGGGCAAGGCCTTGACGGTTGAGGCAATAGAGCCGACTATCGCCAACGTGGGCTACAACCACTCGCTGATCTGCCACCAGTACGATTACTAACGTGGTGCCCATGCGCGCATTGCCAGAGCGGGCCTCTGACTCATTTTTGTTGAAAATTGCTTCGTTTGCCTTAAGAATGCCGGTCTTGATCACCTCCTCGTCGGGCAGTGCTGTTTGCCAATGCTTGGCGAAATAGTCGCGTAGAGTGGTGACCGCTAGCTGGCTGGCTATTTCGCCGCCTGAGTGCCCCCCCATGCCATCGCATAGAATATAGAGCCCTCGCGCCTGCAACTGTACACCAGCTGGGCTGTCTACGCGATAAATCTTAGTTTCTGCAAAAAAAGAATCTTCGTTGTGCGATCGCTGCCGTCCAACATGGGTGCGCCCCATCTCATCTAGACGCGCCAGCTTCAGCGGCAGCGCCATCGTGGGCAAGTCATTGAGTCCATTTTCGTCAGGCTTTTCCTCAGCGTCTTCCGTTTCCTCAAAATCTTCGAGATCGGCTGCCATTAACAAGTCATCCATCGTTAACACAGGCGCTGCCTCAGCCTCGCTTTCTCCCACAGACTTATTGACTGTGTCACTACTGGTGCCTGCTGCCAGGGCTTCGACGGTGTCTTCCGACCAATCGGGAACAGGCATTGAGACCGGCAGTGGAGCGGTTACCACCGCTGCCACTTGCATCTGATCGGCAATATCCGCCAGCCGACTTTTGACCATAGGCGCATCAACCACTTCATTCGCCAGCATGTCGGCAATCAAGCTATCGAGGGCGGCAATCTTATGACCTGCGAGTTCGGTCATCCAAGTTTGCCAAAACTGCCCCAGAGTTTGCAGCGTCGGCGGGCGATTGCTGGGGTTGAAAATCAACCGCTGTAGACAAACGATCTGATCATCATCAACCCGCAAGTTTTCCGACGCCAGCAAACTAGATTCGGCCTCATACATAGATAAAGCGGTCCACAGCGTCAGCATCTCATAGAGCCAATGCACCAGTTCCAGCGGCTCAACTTCTCCTGTATCGACTAAATCCGCCAAGGTACGCCAGGTTGAGCGATCCTCAACCACGGCAAACGTATATTCTTCGAAATTCCAAGCGGCCTGGAGTTCCGGTACCGCTGGATAAAAGTCCTCCTGGAGTTGCCAGTAAGGAAACGCCAACGACGGAATCATGTTATCGATATCCGTTTCTTCGAGGTCGTCTGGTAGATTGTCTAAAAACTGCACCAGCGGTGAATCGTCAGCGGGCGCACAGTCCAACACGGGCAGAATAATCTCTGCATCACTCAACGGCTTCATTGCATCAGCCGAGTGTCGTAACTGATAGCGATTTTCGCCTTTAAGTTTTTGGTCCTCAGCTAATAAAGTCGCCACCGTTGGTATTGCCGCTTCGGAGGTCGCCACCGTCGTCACTGATGGCTCTGTCAGGCTCGCGTCAGTTGGGTCGGGGGGGTGGTCAACCGCAAAATCAGCCGGAAGAATGATGGCCTGTAGTGCTCTTAAAGCATTGCCGCATCGCTGACAAAAACGATTTTGAGTAGGATTTTCAAATTGACAGTGCGGACAGAGATACATAGCCAGGGACCTAAATATCTATCTGGCGGAGCATTTGACAATGTTTTATCACCCTAGCTTAACTGAAGACTCTAGAGTGAGTTGATTTGCACAAATCCAGCCGACTTAAGGATAGTGTGCCCCGCTGCTGAAGTTGAAAATAACGACAGTCACTCAAAAATTTTCATTTGCCGCGATCACCATCCGGAAAGTTGCCTGCCAGAGCCCATTCAGCATCAGGCTAGGGCATTGTCTTTGAGAATTTGATGCGTCTCTGCGGTCGAGAGCGATCGCCACTCCCCGGGACTCAGCCCCGCCAAAGTAATCTGACCAATCGCCCAGCGCACCAGCCGCAAAGTCGGATATCCCACTGCCGCCGTCATCCGCCGCACCTGACGATTGCGCCCCTCTGTCAGCACCATCTCTAACCAACTCGTTGGCACTGATTGGCGATAGCGAATTGGCGGTACCCGAGGCGGCAGTGCCGGTTCAGAAGTCAACCGCCGCACCCCCGCCGGACGAGTTGGCCGCCCTTGAATCATCACGCCCTGGCATAGCTGCGCGATCGCGGCGTCATCGGGCAGCCGCTCAACCTGCACCCAATAGGTCCGAGGATGCTGATACTTGGGGTTGCTCAGACGATGCTGTAACTGTCCATGATTGGTTAGCAGCAGTAGTCCCTCGCTATCTCGATCCAGCCGCCCTACTGGATACACATGGGGAACCGGAATAAAGTTTTTAAGCGTAGCGCGATCCCCCTGACTGTCAGTAAATTGACTCAATACGTCGTAGGGTTTGTAAAAAATGAGATATCGGTAAGGCGATTTATCGTCGCGATTAGCAACTCCTTGAGAGCGCCAGGATGGGCGATTGCGCTTTATTAATTTAGCCACAGTGGCCTCGCGATCGCTACATCAACGACTGTAACTATTTGCTGCATTATTTTCAAAAATATTGAGAAATACTGCTTTCTGAGATGAGCCTTATATTCTAAAAATAATTCGTTCGATCTATCTCAGAGACATCATGGACAAGTTACAACGTTATCGCTTTAGCTGCACGCTCACCTTTGGCGATATTTATGGCCAAGTGATTGCCTGGTTAGTGGTTTTACTCATCAGTTTGGCCGCCGCCATGGGGCTTATGGGTGCTCGTCAGCCGCTTTATGCTTTGGTTTCAGTGGGCTTGGTTTTGGTCCTGTCTCTGCCGTTTTTGCTATTTGCTTTTGTGACCACGCTGGTTAATCACATCGAATTTGTGGCTGTCGATTCTCAAACAGAGAAAGCTACGGCTCGGGCCGCAAATGTGTCTCAACCGCGTTCAGCCCAGGTCACTTAAGCCTCTCGTGTGAATTCCAATCAACGGCATCGGGTTTCTTACGTTATGGCAGGGACCTGGTGCGGCTTAATCTTTATCAAAGACTTTGCGAGCTTATGCAGTGACATGGGAGTGAGCCAAAATCAGGAACCTCCTGTGTTTGAGGAGCCCGAACTCTGGCGTGAAGATAGCACCCTTCTGAGGCTTTTCCCATAGAGACTGGGTTCTTGGAAGCATCCCGCCTGTGCAAATTTATCAATGCTTTTAGTGGGGGCTTCTTGCCACTAGGTGGACCCTGGCACGGCAGACACAAAACTGGGAGACTCGGTTCGCTGAGTCAGGCTAATGCTTTACTTAAGTTACTACGGCGTGTCATCAATATAATGCCAGAAACCTTATGAGATAAGCATGATCACGCCTGCCCCAATTTCATTGTCTAGGGACCGAAACCCTTGCCATCAAAGCATTGGTAATCTGAATAATGACGGCTCCTGGCTAACCTTTGTCGGTTTTCTCAGGCGACTTTGCCTGCTTGAAAGACGCGCCCAATCACCTCTTCAATTGGCGGATCGGTCACTGTGAGATCTTGGACGGGCAACTCGGCCAGGATGCGGGAGACGGTTTCAGTTAAGTCTGATCGCTGCACAATGAGACTAGCCGTACAGCCCATCAGGGTCTCTAATTCCCCATACTGAGGCAATTTCGACATGTCAGTGCCACTCGCTAGCTCGACTTTGACTTCACGATAGGGGGCGAAACGATCAAGTAGTCCATCCAGGCCGCCGTCGTAGATCAGTTCACCCTGATAAATCAGCAGAACGCGATCGCATAGCGCGGTAATATCTGCCATGTAGTGGCTAGTGAGCAAAATCGTGGCCTGATAGCGACGGTTGTATTCCTGCAAAAATTCCCGCACGGCGACCTGAGCATTCACATCCAATCCCAAAGTCGGTTCATCTAAAAATAACACTCTAGGCTGGTGCAGCAGAGCCGCCAACATTTCTGCCTTCATCCGCTCCCCTAAAGAAAGCTTGCGCACCGGCTGCTTGAGCTTTTCAGCAATGTCAAGCATCGTCGCCAGTTCTGATACGCGATCGCGAAAGGTGCGATCGCTAAGTCCATAGATAGCCCCATTGATTCGCAGAGAATCTATCGCGGGCAAATCCCACAGCAACTGCTGCTTTTGTCCCATGACCAAAGTAATCTGCTGCAAAAAACTGGACGTGCGACAAAAGGGCACTTGTCCGGCCACGGTGACGTCTCCACTAGAAGGGTGGATTAATCCCGTAAGCATTTTCAGGGTTGTCGTCTTCCCTGCTCCATTAGGACCCAGGAAGCCCACCATCTCTCCCGGCTCAATCTGAAAAGAAACGTGCCGCACTGCCTCCACATTACGATACTGACGTCGCCAAAAGTGATTGAGAGTCCCTTTAAAGCCAGGCTCTTTAATTGCGATTGGGTAAACCTTTTTGAGTGCATCAACGTCAATTATGGGCATCTTTGAATAGATAAGTTTGGTGCGAGAAACTCAGGTCTGGTCGGGGTGATATCTACGCAACAGCGCAGACTCAATCGCCTCATTATCATGCGGGATAGTGCGGTCAGAGAACAGGATGCCATGTCAAAAGAACTCACCGACACAGATAAGGACGCCATCCGGCGAGTGATTACAGCTCAAATTGAAGCTTTTCTGGCGGATGACGGCATCCAAGCATTTCTGTATGCGGCGCCCTCTATTCGCCAACAGTTCAAAAGCGTTGGCAATTTTATGCGCATGGTGCGCAGTTCCTATCATGCCGTATATCGTCCCCGGGGAGTGCTGTTTGGTGAGCTTAGTGAAATGCAGGGCTTTCCGGCTCAGGTCGTGTTTTTGATGTCCCAGGACGGCGATGTATTTAAGGCAATTTATCTAATGCAGCGGCAGCCCTCAAATGATTGGCGCATTGCCGGATGCTTTCTGGTTCCGATGGAAGAAATTTAGCGCGGCATTTTAGAGGCAAAACAGAGGCGATTGCGTTCCCCCCCATGCCACTGGTCCTAAGTAAGCCAATACTGAACTATCTGAGCTAGGGTCATTCAATTTACAGTGAGGATTTTACTGTGCCGGGTGCTGTGTAGCCTCCGCTTCAATAGTAGTCATGGGCTGTTTGCGCCCTTCTAATAAATAGGTGTGAATTCTGCCGCGCCCTTTAATGTTGATGAACCCGCGATCTTTGAATTCATAGCGATCGCGAACGTGCTGATAAGTGCTGTCGCTGATTTGAATACGATTCACGAGTCCCTGGGATTCCATGCGGCTAGCAATATTGACGGCATCCCCCCACAGGTCATAGCTAAACTTTTTGATGCCGATAACTCCGGCAACCACCGGCCCAGTATTGATGCCAATCCGCAGGCAAAAGGCGCTGCCGTCACTTCGCTGAAAATCTTGAACCGTTTCCAGCATTTGAATCGCCATTTCGAGAATGGCGGCGGCATGGTCGGCCCGAGGTTCTGGCAAGCCGCCTACGACCATGTAAGCATCGCCAATGGTTTTGATTTTTTCCAGCCCCAGGGCTTCAGCGATCGCATCAAACGTTGAAAAGACCTTATTCAGCACGTTGACCAATTCGCTGGGAGCCATCTGCGCAGCCAAACCGGTGAAGTCAACGATATCGGCAAAGAGAATGGTGACCTCATCAAAGCGCGAGGCGATTGCCCCCATCTCCATCTTGAGCTGCTCGGCAATCATTTCCGGCAGAATGTTGAGCAATAGTTTTTCAGATTTTTCCTGCTCGGCTTTAAGGGCTCGTTCGGCCTGCTTACGATCGCTAATTTCTTGATGAACCCGCTCAAACATTTCGAAAAATGCCTGAGACACTTCCCCCAACTCATCACGTCGCCCCATCGCTTGAGTTTGAAACCGCGGCGCTTGATCTTGGCTCACCGCCTCCCCGGCTCGCTGCAGATCATCTCGCAGGCGCAGAATGGGCAGAATCAGAATTCGCTCTAGCACGACGATTGTCACTAGCGTTACGAAAGCAGAAATGATAATCACTAAACCGGCGATTGCCAGCGTGTACTGCCGCATTTCATGAATGATGCCAGAGGCATCATGGCGCACGATCAGCACATATTCACCCGAGAAGCGATCGCTAGGCCAGGCCACGTCATATCTTTGGCGGTCATCGGTCAGCTGCCGAACTACTTGTCCCGCCTGTACAACACCACAGTCAATAGCCGGTTGCTCTCCAAAGGCATCGATAACCGTGCCGTCTAGCGAACACAAAGTCGCCCCTAAGATCACCGAACCAGGTTTCAGATTTTGCTGAATCAACCCCAATACTGCTGACGAGTCGCTGCCTAACATAACGCTGGCTTTGACCGTAAACAGCACCTCCGTCGAGACATCTTGTAGCTCGCCTAGCTTTTCTCGATAGCGTCGCCCAAATGCTGGGATAAAAATGGCGACTTCAATCACGACGATGCTGAAAAAGACCCAACTGACGATGCGGCGTGACAGACGCGATCGCAGCAGGCCGACAGAAGATTGCAAAATGCTGGCCATAGCCCTCGAAGGTGACGCGGAACTGCACACAATACTACTGGCCGCTCCCAAGTTATTCCGGGGAGTCAGCTATCCCTGTCTTAAGAGTTCCCTGAGAATTCTCTGAAGTCTCTTGGCCAAGTTGAGCCGGAACGCGCTCGAGTAGTCTTCTTCGGAAATAAAGAAATCTTAGGGAAGGCCGGGTGCAGAATTTCCTAAGCTGGGCCAATAAGCGAAGAGATTGCAATTGCCAGGATAACGGTGCCAAAACGAGACTGAGGTATTACATCTGCCAGTATCCGTGCCTTGGTGTTATACAGATTCTCCAAACTCTGGCTACACATCCTGTTCCCCGCCCCCCTTGCTCCCAAAGCTCTCCATTTCGATCTGTAGTACTATTCCGGAGAAATGGTATTAGTCCTGAGTGGGCATTTGCGTCAACAGGATGACGGTTATCAGGCAAGCTTCCAAATCAGCCCCTGAGTGACAGTTTCGGTCAGTCTTCAAGTGGGGAGAAGATGGTCAAGCAACACCACTCTCAGGCACCTCGAGATTTTCACTGCGCCAGGTGTCGGTTACTCAAGCCCAGCTCAGCCGGGGGGCGGTGGCTCTAATTTTGCGAGGATTGTGGCACACCGCAGCGTCAACGTGTTTCATTCATTTGCTATAAATCGAACGCGATTGCTTGCAAGCGCAAGCAATCGCGTTCGAGAAAATGTTAACCGCTCCAGCAGCAGTCTTAAAAACAAAACCTTATACTGCAGAGCCAACGCCCGCGTAGGCGCCATAAAAGAACAAACCGAGGACAACAATGACGCCAGTACCAGCAACGGTTGCCACAATCCACAGTGGGATTTTTCCGTTCTGAAACATATCTATCTCCTACTCAAACTAAATCAACACAAGACTTTTTGCCGCCAGACGGTCTTCAAAATTTCCAACTCTAGTTGAAAAAGTAGCTGGAAAATAACAAACCCAGAACGAATACTAGTAGCAGTCCCAAGTAAAGGGACGTACGGTTCAATTCGACTGGTTGCTTATTGGGATTCTGATTCCGTTCCACCAGGGTGCTCCTATCGCTGAATAAACTGCATAGCGGCAATTGCTCCCAGGAAGAAAACACTGGGGACAGCAAGCGTGTGTACGGCTAGCCACCGCACAGTAAAAATTGGATAAACCATCGGTTCATCAGGAGTGTTTGCCATGTTCTTTTCCCTAATCTACTTAAATTCACCAAACATCTAGAAAGTCACGTGGGACGATCTATTGATTCAAAAATTCCTGAATTTGCTGCTGCGCTTCATAGCGATCGGATACAATTGGCAATTCCATTTGATTGCTCTGATAATATCCGTCGGGACGGGGCGTACCAAAAGCGTCATAAGCCAAACCAGTACTTACAAAAAGCCAGCCAGCAATAAATAAAGCGGGAATGGTGACGCTGTGGATAATCCAGTATCGAACGCTGGTGATAATATCGCCAAATGGCCGTTCGCCAGTGCTACCTGCCATATCAACCTCTCGTGTAATGTGCATTAATGCCAACTTCTTAATAATACGAAACTCAGGAATTCATCACAAGTTAAATTCTGAGTCTCATATTTGTTTTGCCATTAAGATATGGCTTGAGAGCCGACATAGCGCAATAAATAACCGTTTTGGCCCAAAATAAATCCTTGCTCTGGCGTATTGAATACGATTCGGTACAAATTAGAGGGGACGCCATCAACATCGACGTCTTTGAACCAAGTTAGACCATCATCAGGACTGAAATAGAGCGTGCCGCTGCCCCCAGAAACCCATAGCTCTTCGGAAGTTCGGAAAGCGGCATCCAGAAAGCCCCAACTGGCAGCAAGCTCGGGAGTAACAGGCTCTTGCCAGTCATCGGCTTCTCCTGTCAGGGAAAACTGAATTTGTCCGCCACGCTCTAGCAGCCAAAGGCCGCCATTTATGTCAAAGCCAATGTTTTGTAAGCGGCGAGAACTTTCGCGATTGTAAGGACGCCACTCTAGTTCACCAGGCTGCCAAAGGGAATAGAAGTTACCACGAGACGACACAGCAGCGTAACTGCCCTCAGCGTTGCGACTCATATTTCGCACCACGCCAACAGCACCCAGCACGATTCCTTTCCAGTTTTTGCCACTGTTGCGAGTACGATAAATCGCCCCGACATCCGTGGCGAGTTCGGCTTCTTGAGGACCCAGCGCAGTGATTAATAAGGGGCTACCAGGCAGCTTGTCACTTAGGGGCAATCTTTCCCAACTGTCACCACCATCGGTCGTATGGAGCAAAATTTGTGGTTGACCAGCCACCCAGCCTTCTTCGCCAGCAAAACTCACTGAAGTAAAGGTGAATACCTGGTCATCGGCCAAATTCAGCAATCGCTTAGTCCAGGTCTTGCCCGCATCCCGGGTTTCCATCAAGGTATTGCGGCTGCCCACTAGCCAACCGTGATCGGGGTCGCTGGTAAACGCCACATCAGAAAAGGTTGCCTCCGTGTCTAGACGCACGATTTCCCAAGGATTATTTTCTAACTCCGGTAAAAAAGCATTGCCACAGCCAAAGCACATAAGTGCGATCGCGATAACTGCTCCGAGCTTCCTCAAACGAACCAACAAACCACCCATGCCAACTCAAACGTCCTTAGCCACATCAATCAAATCAACACTTAAGCAAAACGACTACAGCGCCGTCGCCGCCTTACCGCAAACCATAAAGACTAATAAAGAAGAAAAAGCCCAGTCCCAATGCCCCAAAAATGAGGATGCTTTTTTGACCGGGAGTAAGAACATTAACCCCAAAGCCATAGCTCAGGTTTTCTTTAAAGCCAGAGGGCGTTCCAGCGGGGCCAATGTTGGCAAACCGCTTTTTTTGTGCACTGCAGACGGGACATCGCCAATTAAGAGGTACATCTGCAAAAGCCACACCTGCCGGTATATTGCGGCGGTCATCTCCCTTGGTCGGCTCATAGGTATAACCACAGGCAAGGCACTCAAACTGATCCATTTCCATTGGCGTCAACGGGGCTGCGGCCACTCCTGTGGCCGTGTCTGCCATGGTTTCGTTGTCTATGTCAGCACCATCGACCTGTGAGTTTGGTTCAGTCGACATTACTTGCTCCCTTTGACAGTTCCTATCAGCAAAGTCCGCATAACAGAGCATGAAACTCTATCAAACGGCGATCGCCTAAAAATGAAGTAATTGTTACTAACATACAACGTTTCTTAAGCTGAAGTTCATTTACTGTATTTCTAAAGCTAGTGGAGTTCTAAAAATGGCCTGAAACCATTGTACTCAGGTACATTGACGTATCTTATCCAAACTAAAGAAATGCTGCAGAGCACATTAATCCATGTTCATATCCTAAATTTGGGCAAACTGGCTTCACCGTCATATTCCATACGTAAATTCATAGACAAATCAGATTGTTCAACGATTTCCTTGGGTGAAACCCATCGAATGGCTGCGGAGTCAAGGGTGTTGCTTGATTTTGCAGCGAGAATAGCTTTGGTCAAATGGAGGAATTATCCGCCAATTGGCAGAAGTTATAGGACTCATACCAATGCCTGAAACTCAACGGAATGTAAAGTAAAGTAATATGGAAACGCACACAACCAGAGACAGTGTGCGATCGCGAGAGAGGATAGGAAGTGTTTGTCTTAAACGGATACGAATATCTACTGGTTTTTCTAATACTGTGTGGTTCAGTACCAGTTTTGGCCTTGGGATTATCCTATTTTTTGCGTCCAAGACGGCGCGGGCCAAGTCGCAGAACAACTTATGAATCAGGGATGGAGCCCATCGGCGGAGCTTGGATTCAGTTCAATATCCGCTATTACATGTTCGCTCTGGTTTTCGTCATCTTCGACGTTGAGACGGTATTTCTATATCCGTGGGCAGTTGCTTTTAGCCAGCTAGGTCTGCTGGCTTTTATTGAAGCGCTTATTTTCATTGCGATCCTCGTCGTTGGTCTCGTGTACGCATGGCGAAAAGGAGCATTGGAATGGTCATGAACACTGAAAGTAGAGCGCTGATGCTAGCTCCTGATGAACGGCTAGCCAATCCCGTTAGTGTTCCGACAGTTACTCAAGATCTGTCGGAGAACGTCATCATGACAACAGTAGATGATCTCTACAACTGGACACGCTTATCCAGCTTGTTCCCTCTGCTGTATGGTACGGCCTGTTGCTTTATCGAATTTGCTGCTTTGATTGGCTCCAGATTCGATTTTGATCGCTTTGGCCTACTGCCACGGGCCTCTCCGCGCCAAGCTGATCTCATCATTACTGCTGGCACTATCACCATGAAAATGGCCCCGGCACTGGTTCGTCTCTATGAGCAGATGCCTGATCCTAAGTATGTGATTGCGATGGGCGCTTGTACGATTACTGGCGGCATGTTTAGCGTCGATTCTCCTACGGCTGTGCGCGGAGTCGATAAGTTGATTCCGGTTGACGTTTACATTCCTGGTTGTCCGCCTCGACCAGAAGCCATATTTGACGCAATTATTAAGCTGCGTAAAAAAATTGCCACCGAATCATGGATTGATCAGGCGGCCATTGATCAAACCCATCGATATCACACCGTACATCATCAGATGCGGCCAACGTCTCCTATTTTGACGGGTAAGTATTTGCAGACCGGAACTTGGGAGGCTCCACCAAAAGAGCTGATGGCAGCGATGGGAATGCCGGTCGAGCCTTCTTTAGAAGAAGCAAAAGAGGCAGTGAAACAGGAGGAAACGGATGGCTGAAGAGGAAGTCACTCAAGAGAGTGCGGCTGAAGAGGAAGGGGCAATTGTTAAAGCTGGTCCAGTTTCTACATGGCTGACCGAAAATGGTTTTGGTCATGATTCTTTAGACCCTGATCACTTAGGCATTGAAGTGATTACGACTACTCCTCAGTTCTTGATTCCCATTTGTACGGCTCTCTTCGCCTACGGCTTCAACTATTTGCAATGCCAGGGCGCTTATGATGAGGGTCCTGGTAAGCGCTTGGTGAGTTTTTATCACCTGGTTAAGGTTAGTGATAGTGTCACTAATCCTGAAGAAGTGCGCGTCAAGGTATTTCTGCCTCGGGAAGATCCCAAATTACCCTCGGTTTATTGGATCTGGAAAGCTGCTGACTGGCAAGAGCGTGAAAGCTATGACATGTACGGCATCCTTTATGAAGGACATCCCAATCTCAAGCGATTGCTGATGCCGGAGGACTGGGTTGGCTGGCCTCTTCGTAAGGATTACATTTCTCCCGATTTCTACGAGCTTCAGGACGCTTATTAAGTCGGACAAATAAGTTCTTGATAGATGCATGGTATGTACCATGCATCTTTTTTTATTTAAGGTAAAAACCGCCTTGAGCTTAAGAGGCAGCTTGATGTTCGCTTAGAGAATCTGGGAATAATACGTATAGTTCAATTGAAGCTGGCTGCAAACAGCTCTCAATTTAATTTGATTGAATATATGCCTAACCCATAAGTTAAGAGTGCTTGAAAGCAAAGGCAAAAATCATCCTTTTGCTTTCAAGCTTTATGTAAAGTTTCTATTAAGTAAATTTTAATACCGTGCTTTGAGTTGAGGAACACAGAAAACATTCACACAGTCTTATGGGAAAGGATTTTTGACCTCTCAAATTTATTTAAAGCGACTGCGTTTTAATTTTACGCTGTGAAAGCTATGAAAGTATTGCTAATTGGTTTTTATGGATATCATAATATTGGTGACGATTTATTTGTCAGAAACCTAATCGATTTTCTGCTTCCTAAGTGTAAAAAGATCTCTGTTATTTGCAATAATAACTATTATTTAACTCACTATCAAGAAACTCAAAAGATTAGTTTTTACAGAAGCCAGGAACTATCTCGAATACAAAGATTAAGGTTGATTTCTGAAAGCGACTATATTGCTTGGGGAGGAGGAACACTCCAGATAGATGAAGAACCAAAAAATCTGAAAAATGTTCGCTGGGCATCTAACTTCTTAGGGAAAAAATTTGGTTTTCTAGGGGTTGGTTTAGAGGGTGCTAATGTTGAATCCCTCAAAGGTGTTAAAAAACTATTTTCAAACTCAGACTTTCTATATTTTAGAGACCAAGACTCATTCGAGATTGGCAATGACATTACAAGTTCAAAAAAAAGCTGTTTCCTTGGCGGTGATCTAGCATTCTTAGACTTAAGTTACTACGAAAAATTCGTTCATTCTGAGAAAGAAAAAATAATTCAAAATATTTCTTTTACCGGCAAGCACTGGTGGGGCGAAGGACGAGCAGAGTTCTACGCTCGTTCTTTGAAAAAATTGATTCAGCGCTATGATTCAGTCGTGCATTTGCTGCCTGGTAAAGTAGGTACTGAAAAGAACGATAACGAATTTAGCAGTCGCCTGAAGACATTTTTACCTGAAGAAAACTGTATATTACATACTTGGAAAACCCCTCAGGATTTCTTGAAGATTTTGGGTGGGATGGATTTCCACATCGGCAATAGATTACATTCTATTATTTTGGCAGATATTCTAGGTGTTCCAAATATTGGTATAAGTTCGAATCCTCCCAAGATTGCATCTTATATTCGAAAAACTTCGGTTTTAGTTGATCAGAGAATCTCTGAGTTCATGGAAGAGATTTCTATAGATACGATAGAGTTCGTATTTGATAACTACAAACGAGCTGATGGCTTCATAGTACAAGAATCTTCATCCGCCAAAAAAATTCTAGAAGAAATATTTGTATAAACAACTTTCAGGCTAATAAGCTCTCTGAACCTGATAGGTTAGCGATTATCCATATATAATGACCTGATTGGCCGTACTGATGCATTTCAATAACAGCGGCTTTATCGGTAACGCTCAAGAAACTCTTTTAACCCTGAAGCCGAGGCCAAAAGCCTGCCAGTCCTCGACTTTATAAGCTTGTTTATCAGTTACGAAGAGAGCCTCTAGAGACGTCTAAGATAGCTACAATCGCTTCATAGCCATATCTTTGATATTAACTGGCTTGACGGCTAGCGCTTTTTTCACCCGCCGCCCCTCTCTCTGTTTGCTGGTGAAAGCTTGGAATTCTTTATATCTGAGACACTTTGGAATTATCGCTGGTAACTTTACTAGCCAGCTTGACTTGATTGATGACACTGCACTGAGCACTAAAGTCTAGCCCTTTGCTATCACCAATACATTGAAGATGACTATAAAATTTTTCGGTGGAGCTATTTGCGCGATCGCCCTGCCTGTGCAGCGATTCTGTAGGTGGTGTTTACAGATGCTTAAAAGATCTAAGAAGATTTCGCTAAGTCTGCATTCAGCAAAAAATATCGATGAGTCGAAGGCTAAAATCGCATCAACAAAGATTGCTGTGAGGGGGCATCAGAAGATATACCGGTTTTATTAGAGGGCCATGCTGAAGGCCGTAGGTATTATGACTATGCAACCATATGGAATTTATACGCTGGCGAACGATGTCGTATTTGATCAGCTTGTCGCCTTACTCAATAGCCTGAAGGCTAATATTAATGCCGATTTGCCCGTTTGTATTATTCCTTTTGACCATCGTTTGGAAAGAGTCAAGAGAGAAATTGAGAAGCGTCCAAATGTAACACTATTTGAAGACTATACGTCTATCGAACGCTGGGAATCTTTTGCCCAAAAATTTGCTTCCTCTCATCCAGAAGCACAGAGAACTAACCAACAGCATCCTCGTTGGTGTAGCGGAAAATTGCATCGGAAGTTTGCGGCCTTTGATGGTCCATTTGATAAATTTGTCTTTTTTGACGGCGATAGCTTAGCAATGAAGCCTTTGACGGCTATTTTTGAGAAGCTGGAGGCAGTTGATTTGGTATTTGACGATTGGGAACATGCCAAGCCTGATGTCCATGCCGCTTTGAATATTCCCTTAATAGAGTCAACAAGTGATTTTGCCAAATCTGATATTCAGCCTCAGCTACATTGCTCTAGCTTCTGGGGATCAAAACGAGGGCTTTTTGGAATTGAAGAGCTATCCGCTTTAGAGGGAAAAATTATTCGTCATGGCGAAGCCGCCTGGGTCAACGGTCAAGGTTGGTGGGACGATGCGTTCTTATTCAATTACATGACCTTAAGGTCAGGACGGCCTCTATTTAATTTTTCTTTAAGTTCGAATAGTGATGAGCGAACGGGCAACTGTGCCAACGCTGACCCTTTTGTCGAGGTTGCTCAAGTTCTATACAACCAGGATGGCCTAAAACCAATTCACCGAATCCATTACATGGGATATTCATCCACTGATTTTGCTCGCCTTTGTCGCGGGGAGGATGTCAACATTCGATATAAAGATACGTTTTTGCACTATCGGTTTTTGCATGAACCTGAGCACAGACCTATGAAGTTGAAGCCGCCTAGTTTATTCAAAAGAAGCAATCGCTTTATTCAAAAAGCCGCTCAGAAAATTGCCTTCCAGCCATAAATTTTATTATCAACATATCGGTTTTTTATTGCTATTTTATTCTGACTACGCTTAAGAGTCAGCGTTCGGATTTGACATAGCTTAAATAACCATATTTACTGACGAC
>JBCCNE010000037.1:0-17425 GCA_039026015.1 Cyanobacteria bacterium P01_C01_bin.70
AAGAAAAAATTGGCTGGGGCGATCGTGGGGGCTGATGAATCTTGGCTGACCGAGTTGAACAACGACGCCTTCAAGGCACTGATCGCCCTAAACAAGAGCGCTATTTTAGAGTGATGACCATGAATGAGATTGACATCAAATCTGGAACGCTATGACTGGCAAAATCCCTAGGGGCTGTCATCATTTAGCGGTCAAGTCCTTATGTGGAAAACATTTCAGCCCCTAGCTTGTTGTGCGGAGCCGGGCGCGGGTGTGCTTACACCGCAAGCATTCTGGCTTTAATTGATGACGCGCTCTAGGATATTTTGCTAACTCCTCGAATTAGCTCATCTTGAAATAACTTTGGAGACTCTAGAGATGGCCTTGGAGCGTCTTTCTCGGTTCGCTATGGTCACCCATAGGGTTGCCTGGAAATTATTGTGGAGCTTTATCAGAAACTCCGCTCACACCTGCGTTTCAAGTCATTTGTTTGTCCTGAAGTTTTGCTCAAGCGTGAATTGATCTCACCTAACGCGTTTCTGAAGCTAAAGAGGGACAGGAAAGGTTCTGAAACCAGAGTATTTAGGCAGAGCGTACACACCTTATCAAGCAAGGAAATCGCGATAACACTTTTTGCTCAAGTGACTAACGGTTCAGACTACTAACGCGCCAAGGAGACTAATTACCCGTTAATCTGGAGAACAATCCCTCGATAAACTGCCATATTTTATGGATTCCGAACTCGCTCCCCAGTTTCCTCGCACGATTCGTCGCCTGCTGCTAATTGTGATCACGCTGATTGTCAGCGGCATTATGGGAAGCGCCCTGATTGCCAGTTGGAATGAGCCTCAGGTCGCCAGCCGTTTGGAACTGTATCAAACTGACTTATTGTTGCAGGCGACTGCCTGGGAAGGCGCGGAACTATCAGAGGACCAGGTGGCAACACTGCGGCGTAATATTTTGGGCGAAACGCCCCTGGCAGATGCGCAAAAAGCATACGAGTCTGTGCGTGAAACGGCCGTTAGTACGTTGAGCAGCAGCGCAGCAGATGCGGCCACCTCTACCCGCTTGCAAACGGCGCTGGAGGGTCAAGCAGAACTATTAGACCTACTAGATTTACGTCTGGGAATTTTGGCTGCTGAGCAAGGCGATTTGACCAAGGCTCAGGAGCGTTGGGAGACGGTTAAATCTCGCCATTCACGGGGCGATCGCCTCTGGCGCACTGCTGACACGCTGACAGACCTCTGGCGCAATGGAACGCTGCCCGACAACAGTGAAACTCTGTTGACCAAAACGCTGCAGGGGTGGTTTCAAAAGCGAGCGCTGGCTCAATATTATGAGCGCACCCAAGCCTCGGAGCAGCTCACCCAGCTAGAAGCCAGCGAGGCGGCAGCGGCGGCAGGTTTAATCTTCACGCTGGCAGCCGTGGGCGGGGTTCCAACCTTGGGGGCATTGTCTGGGATGTTGCTGCTGATTGGTCTAGGCATCCAGCGCTTGGTCAAAGGCAAAGATGCTTTGTTAGCTCAAAATCGCGATCGCGGCTGGGCAACTCCCTGGACGGCTGAAACCATCTGGCTAGTAATCGTAGGCGGCTTTTTATTTATGGGGCAGCTAGTCGTGCCTCTAGTCGTGAGCCCGCTGCGGGGGTTGCTGGCCCCAAACATTCGGGGACAGGCAATATTTGCCCTCAGCTATTATGTCTTGATGTCTGCTGGCACGACTGCGGTGCTGTGGTTCTCAATTCGCGCCTATCGCCCTCTGTCGGCGGACTGGTTTAAGGTCAAGTTGCGTAGCAACTGGTGGCTTTGGGGAGCCGGCGGCTATTTGGTGGCGCTGCCGCTGATGCTGACGGTTTCGGTGCTCAATCAACAGATTTGGCAGGGCCAAGGCGGCAGCAATCCCCTCTTGCAAACGGTGTTGGAAGCTCAAGATCCGATCGCCCTAGCCATCTTTTTCACCACTGCATCCGTAGCGGCTCCCCTGTTCGAAGAGTTTTTGTTTCGGGGCTTTTTGCTGCCGTCTCTAACCCGCTATCTGCCGGTGGGGGGAGCCATTATCGTCAGCAGCCTGATCTTTGCGATCGCTCACCTGAGTCTGTCAGAAGTTCTGCCGCTGACGGTACTGGGAGTAGTGCTGGGAGTGGTTTATACGCGATCGCGCAACTTACTCGCTCCGATGCTGCTTCACAGTGCTTGGAACAGCATCACCATGCTGGGGCTGTTTCTGCTGGGCAGCAGCGCCAACTAGCAATTGCGTGCAGCAGCGGTAGGCAAACACTCGTGGACCCAATAATTTAATCAATTGCTGATATTGATGCTTCTAAGGGGTTGAGGAATGTACTGCATTTAGGCATAGTAGAGTCAAGCCCGTCTTAATAATTTGTTTCGTTCTTTTCAACTGAGACTAGAGTGAGTTCGTTAGTACGGACTTGCTCTTGTACATGGTTCTTGTATTGCTCATTTGAACCCCTTGGCAATCTAGCCTGGTTCAGGCACAGCCCAGTGCTCTGATGTCTATCAGTCAGCGCTACTACCTCGTGCCTCCACGCTCCAAGGCTGTTCCCTCGTAGATATCTATAGTCATGGCTATTACAAATCGCATGAATTTTCGAAATTTGAGGGGCGACATTCTCGGTGGCCTAACCGCCGCAGTTGTCGCTTTGCCGATGGCCCTCGCCTTCGGTATTGCTTCTGGAGCTGGAGCGTCAGCGGGACTCTGGGGCGCAATTTTAATTGGCTTTTTCGCCTCTCTCTTTGGCGGCACACCCAGCCTGATTTCAGAGCCCACTGGCCCGATGACGGTTATCATTACGGCGGTAATCGCCACGACCACCGCTAGCGATCCCGAAAATGGCCTGGCCATGGCCTTTACGGTCGTGATGCTGGCCGGTCTTTTCCAAATTGCCTTTGGTTTATTGAAGCTGGGGCGCTACATTACGATGCTGCCCTACAACGTGATTTCGGGCTTTATGACCGGCATCGGCGTTATTCTCATCTTTATGCAGCTTGCTCCCTTTCTGGGGCAGGAGACGCCCTCGGGCGGCGTGCTTGGCGTCATCAGGAATCTGCCGACGTTGGTGAGCAATCTAAGCCCTTGGGAAACTGGATTGGGCGTTCTGACACTGCTAATTTTGTTCTGCTATCCGCGATCGCTGAAAAAGTTTGTGCCGCCTCAACTGGTGGCGCTCGTGATTGGCACCTTGGTATCGCTGCTCTTCTTGCAGAACGCGGATATTCGTACAATCGCGACCATCGGTGAAATTACGCCTGGACTGCCAAACTTTCAGGTGCCGACATTTACCCCCGGCAATTTGCGCCTAATATTTGTCAACGCTATGGTGTTGGGCACGGTCGGCTCGATTGACTGCCTGTTAACTTGCCTGGTTTCAGACAGCCTGACTCGCCACGAGCATAAGTCAAATAAAGAGCTAGTTGGACAAGGCATTGCCAACCTGATCACGGGGCTGTGCGGCGGCATTGCGGGCTCGGGAGCAACCACCGCAACCGTCGTCAATATTCAAGCCGGCGGACGCACCGCACTCTCTGGGTTAAGCCGCGCCTTGATTTTATTAGTAGTCGTCTTGTGGGCAGCACCGCTGACTTCTGGCATTCCTTTGGCAGTGCTGGCTGGCATTGTCCTGAAGGTGGGCATCGATATCATCGACTGGGGCTTCCTTAAGCGCGTCCACAAGATCTCTTGGAAAGCAGCCGGCATCGTTTACAGCGTTGTGGCTTTGACTGTTTTTGTTGATCTCATGGTGGCTGTGGCCGTCGGTGTCTTTATCGCCAATATTTTGACTATTGCCCGCCTTGAAGAGCTGCAGTCTGAGTCGGTGAAAACCATTACCGATGCTGACGATCAAATCGTGCTAGCGCCGGAGGAAAAGGCCACTCTGGATCAGGCCGAGGGCAAGATTTTGCTGTTTCACTTGAGCGGACCCATGATCTTCGGAGTCGCAAAAGCCATCTCACGGGAGCATGAGGCGATCGGCACCTATGAGGTGCTAATCATTGACCTCAGCGAGGTTCCGGTTCTGGGTGTCACCTCCTCCCTGGCGCTAGAAAATGCCGTTAAAGAAGCGGTAGAAGACGATCGCCAGGTGATCATCGTGGGAGCGACCGGCAAAGTTCGCCACCGTCTCGAAAAGCTGCAGGTGGGCGTCCTGGTGCCAGATAATCATTGGATGAGCAATCGCCAGCAGGCCTTGGAAACCGGACTCGCGATCGTGCAGCAACAAACTCTGACTGCGCCAGTGGCAGTCATGAGTCACGTTTAAGGCTCAGCAGTACGGCTCAGCAGTACAAGAGTCAAGGTGCTTGCGGCACTAAGGTTTAGCGGCTTGAGTAGAGTCTAGAATCTCTAACTGATACCGCTTTAATCAACTTCTGACTGATGGACAGATCGACAAAGGAGGAAATGGCTCTTCTGTAGGTCAATGCCCCCCTTAACGTACGGTTTTCACAACTGCTGCCCAGCGATTTCTTAAACCCCCTGCTGAAGCCGTGTTTTATAGTGAAACAGTAGCGAGCAAACCCCTTTGAGACAAATCTATGGTGTTATTTGGTTTTGGCAAGAAATTAGAGCTGCCGAGCCCTGATGAAGCGCTGCCGGGTCGTAGCGAACCCATACCTGTACCCGACAAGCACTACGTCAACGGCAATTCCCTCAAGCCGCCTTTTCCTGAAGGTATGGAAACTGCTGTATTTGGCATGGGCTGCTTTTGGGGCGCAGAGCGCAAGTTTTGGCAGACCGAAGGCGTCTACACTACGGCAGTTGGCTATGCGGCTGGCCATACGCCGAACCCGACTTACCGAGAAGTCTGCTCAGGAATGACGGGCCATAACGAAGTCGTTCTGGTGGTTTATGACCCTAGCGTCATTAGCTACGAAGGCATTCTGAAAGTCTTTTGGGAAAATCACAATCCCACCCAAGGCATGCGTCAAGGCAACGATACGGGGACGCAGTATCGCTCTGGCATTTACACTTATTCCGACGAGCAGCGCCGCATCGCTGAAGCGTCTTGCAAGGCTTATCAGCAGCGCCTAGAGCAGGAAGGCTATGGCAAAATCACCACCGAAATTCTAGATGCGCCAGAGTTCTATTACGCAGAGGACTATCATCAGCAATACTTGGCTAAAAATCCAGGCGGTTACTGTGGTTTAGGTGGGACGGGTGTGGCTTGTCCCACTGGGCTGAGTGTGTAAAGTTTCACCGTCTATCACCATGGAAACGAGCATTTCTGTGAATCGCAGGAGGCTCGTTTCAGCTTATAACAGCCGAATGGCGCAGCATTTTTAATTGCACTTACAGCTAAAAAGCGATCGCGCCTTCGATTCTAAAATTCATCCTTTATGCAACTTGCGTGTATTTCTTTAGACAGCTGAAACAATCATAGAAAATCTACTAATTTCCTGAAAACTGAGGCGTTTTACAACTTTTGCTATTCCTTACTGGGCTGATCAGCGACTTCCCATCAATATTAAAGTGCATCATCTTTCAGCATAAGGATTTGGCTCTAAATGATGAGAGCCCCTAGCTGTACTAGACATCTCCAAAGCTGTCTGATCTGGTGCTGAGCCAGCGGCCCGATTGACGCAAATGTCGATACCCAAACGACGCTAGAACCAGTTGCATACCGGCCAACTCGTGTACGAAACCAGCCAAAACGTCCTGAGACAAAGATTGTTTGCAGACTGTTTGAACGGCCTGATGCCAGTTGAGAGAGTCCGTTTATTTTTTGAAATGCCCCAGAGAGGCAACGCTGGTCGTGACGATTCCGACCCCAATAAGCTGCACGGCGTTTAACGTTTCGCGAATGGCGACCCAAGCGAGCACCACCGTCAGCGCTGGATTGGCCGAGCCAATCATGGCCGCCAGGGTTGCTCCAATATATTTGATGCCTGAGTTGTACAGCATATGTCCGGCAAAGGTGACAATGCCAGAAACGAGACTCCACATCCAGATGGGTGTCCAGGCCAGATCTTGGGCATCGGTGAGCGGCCAAACCACCAGACAGCCCGCTGACAGCAGCAGCGTTAACGCAAAGCTGAGCCAGGTGTAAGTTAGCGGATGCAGCCTATCAAAGCTCTTTTGGGCATTGACAGTGTAGCTGGCATAGGCGACACCGCTGGCAATCCCTAACCCGACGCCCCACAGACTGCCGCCTCCAGTCCACTGGGCAGCGGGAATGGTAAAGGCGCTGCCCAGCATAATGCAGCCCATAATGCCCCACTGCATAGCGCTAGGCCGCTGTCCTAGAATCCGCCATGACAACAGCGCCGTAAAAATCGGGAAGGTGAAAAACAGGGTGAGGGCGATCGCCGTGGCAATCAATCCAATCGAGACGTATAGCAGCGCCAGATAGGTAAACATCAGCAGGCCACCGACGATCGCGTGGGCCAGCGATCGTCGCTCATCAGGATGCCGCAGTTGCCACACATCGCGCCAGATGGCCGGATGCAGTCGCGTCGTCAACAAACCCATCAGCGGGACCGCCAGCAGCATCCGCAACAGCAGCAGCAAAAAAGAGTTGTGCAGCGTCGGCGCTAAAAAGCCCCCGGTCGTCCCAACGCCAAGCAGCGTTTGCTCAGCAAACAAAATGCGCACTACTACATTTTGGACACAGAAGAACACCGACGACAGCAACACCAGCAAAAATCCCAGCACCCACTTTCCCCGCAGCTATCTAATGCCCAACCTTACATCAGTTCTTTTAGGGATTGTGATGGGGGTGTCTGCCACAGTCAGTTTTCGACCCCTCGACTTTTGCTAATCCCCTTGGCCATGCACCGACGAGACCCTTCTGACAGGGTTGCGATTTCAAAAAACAGGCAAATTGGCCCCATAAAAGGTTGGTGCTAGCGCAAACTTAATGCACAATTGGCTCAACTTCGGTGTGGGTAAAGGAGTGATGCCATGTTGAGTTGGGACAAAACGCCAGCCCTGTCCACAATGCGACAGTGTCGAGCTTGGGTAGAAATTGATTTGAATGCTCTGCAGCACAATGTTTGGCAATTAACCCAATACGTGGGGCCGCAGACGGCGTTGATGGCGGTAGTCAAGGCGGATGCCTATGGTCATGGCGCGATCGCGATCGCGCAAGCAGCACTTTTAGCGGGAGCCAAATGGTTAGGAGTGGCCACCGTGCCGGAAGGAGTAGAACTGCGAGAGGCCGGCATTACAGTGCCGATCTTAATTATGGGAGCAGTGAATAGTCCTGAGGAAGTGACCGCGATCGCCCGTTGGCAGCTACAGCCAACCCTGGTTTCGCCTAAGCAGGCCCTCGTGTTTTCTGAAGCCTGGGGCCACCAGTCCACGGCTTCACTACCCGTGCACCTCAAGATTGACACCGGCATGTCCCGCTTAGGCTTTGCCTGGCAGCAAGCGGCAGAATTTGTCCAGTTTGTGCGACGGCTGCCCCGGCTGCAAATCCACAGCGTCTATTCCCACTTGGCCACCGCTGATGATCCGGATCCGACCATCATGCAGATGCAGCATCAGCGCTATGAAGCCGTGCTGGCGCAGGTGGCCGCCCAAGGCCTTCACCTCCCCAAGCGGCATCTGGCTAACTCCGCGGCTACCCTGGCCGCCCCGGCTTTGCACTATGACCTAGTGCGGGTGGGGTTGGGGCTTTATGGTCTCTATCCGGCAGAGCATTTGCGCGCCCAACTGCCATTGCGCCCGGTGATGCAGGTCAAAGCCCGAGTCACCCATCTCAAGGATATTCCGCCCGGAACAGGGGTAAGCTATGGCCACACATTTGTGGCTGATCGACCTATGCGGATTGCCGTAGTGGGCATTGGCTATGCCGATGGCGTACCTCGCGCCTTGTCTAACCGTATTTCGGTTATTGTAAATGGCCAACTCGCGCCCCAAATTGGCAACATCACGATGGATCAGCTTATGATTGACGTCACAAAAATTCCCAACTTGCGGGAGGGAAGCGTGGTGACCCTGCTGGGGCAGGCAGGCGCTCATGCAATTACCGCCGACCACTGGGCGACGCTAACCAACACGATTTCTTGGGAAATTTTGTGTAGCTTTAAGCATCGGCTGCCCCGCATCACGACTCCAGCAACCACTGGGCAGTGGCTATCGTCAGAATCGCTGGAGCGGCGCGATCGCCCATGACATAATAATTGGGCATTTACTTCGAATAGCGCCTGTCAATCCGACAGCAGCCAACAATATTGGCCGTTATCGTCATATTTCGCTGCGCTCTATTCAACTGCTCGATTTTGTGAATCCGCATGCTTTCAGTCAGTCCTCGGCAAATTACGCGCGATTTGGTTGCCAGCTATGGGCAAGCCCATACGTCTCGGCAATTTGCGACTTATATCGGGGCTTATCAATACCTCAAGCTCTATCGCCTAGTGGCGAACTATGCTCCCCCCAACGCCAAAGTTTTGGACTGGGGCACGGGGTCAGGGCATTTCTCTGCTTTTTTAGTGCGGACCGGCTACCAGGCCAGCGGATTTGGGTTTAGTGAATGGCCAGAGTTTTGCCAAGGCTTTAGCGATCGCGACTATCGCTATCGGCAGGGCAGCCCTGACAGTCCGGTGGCCATTCCCTTCAGTGATGGTCAATTCGATGCGGTTGTCTCGGTTGGGGTGCTAGAGCATGTCCGGGAAACCGGAGGAGATGAGGTCGCTAGCCTGAAAGAAATTTACCGGCTTCTGAAACCGGGCGGCCACTTTATTTGCTATCACTTTCCTAATCGGTATAGCTGGATTGAGTTTTTAGCCCGCCGGACGCAGCGATTTTCTCACCCATATTTATTTACGACTCGTGATATTCACGAGATTGTGGCAGCGACGCCCTTTCAGCTCCTCGATTTCGGTCGCTATGCCCTACTGCCGCGCAATATCTGGCAGTCGGAGATCGGGCGGCATGCGCGCTGGGGGCCCCTGGCAGGCACAATTTATAACCAAGTCGATCGCCTGCTGGGTCGGTTACTGCCGCGGCTCTGCCAAAACTACTATTTTGTGCTGCGCAAACCATGAGATTCCAGGCCCTAGAAAAGCGAATCGTCTCTGTGTCACACTAAATTCAGTAGCCTGAAGCCTGCCGCTAAGCCATTAACAGCAGCTAATTCACGATAATAAATGCCGATAAATATCCTATGAATGTCTACCGATATCTTTGTGAAACGCCCCGAGAGCGAGTCAGCGACGGTGCGCAGACTCCTATTTTGACGGAGCATGAAGTGGCAGAACGGATGCTAGTCATTGTCTGGCCCCAGCTGGGTGACTTTGACAGTTTGGAATATGCCTGGTGGCTGCGGCGCGACTGGTCGAGATTACAGGCTGACGGTATTGCTGTCCGCGCCATTGGCATTGGCGATCGCAGGGCGGGACAAAAGTTTGCTGATTTCACTGAATTTCCCGCTGACTGCTTATGGGTTGATCCCACAGCGGCACTGCACCAAGACCTAGATTTGTATTCTGGCCTAACCTTGAACTGGCCATGGCTGCAACCGCGACAAGCAGCTTGGGTCAACCTGATGCTCATGTGCGCGGGCCTTGCCAGCCCCGGCACTCTGCGAGAAGTGCTGCGCGGCTACACCGGCGATCGCACGGCCCCACAGCTCATTGATGATGATGCGGTAGTAAACGATACGCCCCTGCCCGCGATGAAAGGCTCCTTTTTTCGCTGGGCTGGAGGCAGCGGCTTCCAGCGACCGTTTGAGCTGGCCACGCTGCGGTTGCGCAACATGACTGAAGTGTTGAGCCACTGGTCAACCTATGTGCCCGACGCGCGCTATCTGACCCAGCGCGGCGGCACCTTTCTATTCAACGCGGCCGGCGAACTGCTCTATGAGTACCGCGATCGCGGCATTCTCGGATTTGCGGAAACGATGAGCTATCCTCTGTCCTTTTTGTTCGACCCAGCCAGCGATCGCGAGTTTGCCGTCCCCGTGGCAGCGACAGGCGAGCAAGTCGAATCCAGGAGCTGACCGCCAGAGTAGCCTTGCAGAGTTCGGGGTTCAGGGTTCAGAGAAATGCCGTCTGACAAGACTTTCACGTGAGGAGATTTACGAGGCAAACTCATTCATTAGGGTGAGCGCCCGTCTGCCTTTTTGCCAAGCGCCCCAAAGGTTGCCCTGCATTAACGAGGCCACGGCGCTCAGTCCGTGAATTTCGGGAGAGTTAGGCGCCATTTCAAGGGCCGGAACGAGCGCTGCCTGAGCCGCCCTGGGACGAAACGCATACAGATTGACAAAGCCCAGATAGGCATGCCCGTAAGGGTTCTCTGGATCCTGCTGCACTAGAGTTTCAAGGGAGGCGATCGCCTCTTTCACTTTGAGCTGCAGCACCTGCGCCAGCACGAGGCCATAGCCATAGTTCACGACCTCGTCGGGACTGTCCCAGCGCCGCTGTAGGCTCTGCTCCGCCTGCACGAGATAGTTTTGGATGGGGTCGTATAGGTTAATGCGACCGACCGGGTCGAAGACTTCATCTAAGTAATCGGGGCCTTGGGGCAGCAGGCGACTGACTTCCCGCAGTTGAGTCACCCAGTCTAAAGAAGGAGCTGGGACAGCAGACGCGGAGGCCGATAGGGTAACGGTAGTTGCAGGCATCGCCAGCGATCGCGATTCCCCATCGCCCAAATCTACATAGCGTCCGACTAGCCGATAGGTGCCCGCGGCGGTGGCGGGCAACGTTGCCGTCCGCTCCGTGACTTGAAAGCAGTCATCAGCGGGAATGTCCGACGGGCCCAGGGTGGTCTGCTGAGGTTGAATCGGGTGAGGTCGCAGGGTGCCTAGACCAATACTGTGGTCATGAATCCAGGGGCGAGTTGGGGTAGCCGTGGTGGCCGTGGGCTCCCAAGTGAGTAAGGCGAGACCAGCGTTCAGCGATCGCCACCGGCCCACCCATTGATATGTCACGGGCAGCGGTTGATTGGGAGGCGCTTGAGCTGGCACCTCCACCTGTTGAAGCTGGGGCGTCTCAGCGGTGCAGGCGGTAGCTGGCAGCGGGGTAACCGTGACCGGCAACTGCTGTCGTCGATAGAGATACAAGCGAGTGTCGTTCGGTAAATCCCAGGTGCGGTCAACCGTGAATTGCGGATTAGCCGACAATTTTTGAGCCATTTGCGACTGCTCGTCCGGTTCCGGCGGCGGCCAGGGAGCCCCGATCGCCCCCTGGGCATAAAACCAATCCAACGATGCCATATCAAGCTCGTGCTTGCTCGGGCGGCTGCCCACCTGCCGACCATAAACCTGATAGTCCACCAGTTTGCCATAGTAGCTGACGTTGTGCTGGTTAAAGACAGGGGTGGACTGCAGCCCGCCAATGGTTGAGAGCTGGTAGGGCTGAGCCTGAGCCACCTGTTCCACAACTTCTGCGTGGGGATAGCGATCGCCCCAGTAGGGATAAAATGTCGCATTTGGAGCCAGCGTCTGCACAACTCGATCCACCGCTGGCACACCAGTGGGAAAAAGGTTCAACAGGGCCGTCAGCATACCTAAAAGCATCGTAACAGTAGTGACCCAGGGCCATTTGCGCCCCCAACAGGCCAGTCCCCACGCCAGCAAGACGGCGATCGCCGGGAGCACGGGGGCAATGTATCGCAAGTCTTTGTTGACGATGGCCGACCATAGCCCATAGCCGCCGACGATATAGGCCAGCAGCCACAGTCTTCCTGCCAGGGTGCCATCCAATTCCACAGAAGACTTACGCCCCGGCAGCAGCCCCACCGCCCAAAATGCCAAACCCACCAGTGGCACAATCAGCAGCGGCCAGGAAACCGCCGCTGGCAAATCCTGCCAGTAATAGGTCCAGGCGGCGAGGGTGTTGAGCATCGGATCGCCCTCAGCGGCGGCGGCGGCGGCATTGGTATTGCCCAAAATGCTGAACTGAAACAGCCAGTTCACTGACAGCCAGGGAAACATGACTGCAACTGTGACACCGGCCCCAACGATAAGCTGCAGCAGTCGGCCCCAGCGTCGCCGCCAGAGGTCTGCCAGCACCACCCATGCCAGCGGCACGACTAAAAACAGCAGCGCCGACTGCTTAGTCATCAACGCCAGCCCGTAGCTCGCGCCAAATGACAACATCCAGACCCATTGCCAAAATGGACGAGCGGCGTCGCGCCACACAGTCAAACACCAAACGCTAACGACCACCATCGCCGTCACGGCATAATCGAGCTGAAAATCCAGCCCAATTCTTAACAGGCGAGGCAGCAGCAGGATTAAGCCCGCCGCCAATAGGCCAATTTGCGGGCTGAAAAGGTGGCGTCCCAATCCATAAGTAGCGATGAGTAAGACAAAGGCAAACACGGCATTGGCCACAATTGCCACATCTGGCCCCGGCCCGAAGAAAGTATGCATCCCAGCGGCGACAAGATACAGCACTGGAGGATATTTAGGCGACAGCATCCACAGGTGCCGCCAGCCCTCAGCCGATAGCCAGTCGCCGCGAGTCAGCGTCCACCAAAAGTTCATCGAGAGGGAGAGATGTTCGGCCTGATCCCAGGCAGGAGGCCGCTGGTCAATGATGATCCAGGCTGTGGCGATCGCGATCGCGCCGGCCCACATCACCCAAATGCGCCCCAAATCTCCTACCCAGCTAGACGGCTCTTTAGCCATACCAATGGCCGCTCCCAAAGTTGTCAGCCCGTATTGTACGGCGGCGGTGCGGCATGCAACATGCGGCATGGGGCACGGGTAACGGGTAAAAAGTCACAGGGAACAGAATCTTGTTGTCTAGCTGCCTTGCTAACCTAGCCATCTCGCCAATCCCCGAGCCATCACTCCCACATGCCAAAGCCCGACCTATTCACGCTCACATCCCGCGACCCGTCCAACTGCATATTCCCATACTCATCCCCTAATCCGCTCGCCAGTTGCGATACAGCGCCACGCTAAACAGCCCCACACCCCACAGAATGAAATTCATGACGACCCAAGACATCCAAGTGACGAGGTGCCCCATCAGGGCCCACAGGCCGATGGTCATGCGCGTCAGATATTGCCCTATCGTGCAGGGATGGGCCGGAATATCGGGCGGAGCGGGTGGACAGGTACCGGTCTGCACCACGGTGATAGCTCCCGGCAAAATCCACGAGAGGCTCATCATCAGCGGCGGCACAATCATCGACAGCAAAAAGAGGAGTATCCACCGCTGCGTACGCGGCGATCGTCGCACTGGCGAAAAGTCTGAAGCCATAGCTGCCCGACCTCAAAAGTCAACGGCTATAGCCTAACCTTCGCTGTCCAAAATGCGCACACCCACCGCGCTGGTGTAGAAGCTGTAAAGGTCGCCCTCAATCTGCACTTGGGTACCAATTTTCACCGGACTATTTCCCACGACCGGGCCATTGTCCGTGATCAAGGCGTCGTCGGCTAGGGTAATCAGCAGATCAATGGTGTAGTCCAGCTCGGGACGAGGATCGGGCAAGGATCTGACTGTGCCATCAGGCTGCGGCACGGCTTGGCTGCGCGGCAGCTTAACCACGTCTTTAACGCGCACTTCACCGTGGGGTTGGTTACGGATGATGACGTTGGTGGTTTCCGAGTCTTTGAGGATTTGGAAGAGTCCTTCAGGATCTGACACCGTCAAGCCTCGAACCATCACGTCCACTTCCACGGGCTTCATGTTGCCGCCCACCTGAGCGACCGAGCCACCGGTACCGGGAAAGATGAAAATTCCCACTAACACCATGAGGATAATGATGGCGGCACCAATGTCCAGCAGGCTGACTTTGCCAAATAGCCGCCCTTTTGCATCTAAGATTGCCATGCTTGCCTCCTCAGTAAATCAAGCCCACGTTTACGCATCGGTCCTCTGCTTTGCCCACAGCCGCTTTCTGACCCCTTTAACGTTCTTTAGAAAAATTAAGTATCTCTCCCTTCGGAAGAAGAGATGCGGGGTATGAGACAGGTTATGCAGCTGCAGTATGGGTAGTCAGAAAGCGGTCAGCAGCCAGTAAATCGAGCAGGGGCAAAGCCCTGAGTTATGCCTGCTCTAACCAGCGACAGGGCTCACGCCGAAAGCCGCTGCCGACTGCTAGGCTAAGATAACACCAAAGATATCTCCGATCACTCTACTGGCAACTTAGACGCAAATTTTAACGTCATTGAGCGTTAGAAGCTTGGAATAGGCACTTTAAAAGCAGTGCATGCAGAGTATTGCGCAAGGGGCAGGAGCAAACATCATGAATCAGTTAATGCAAGGGTTACGTCAGCTTGGAAAACGCTGGATGTACGGAGCGATGGCGCTAGTTGTCGCCGCTGGATTAGTGGTTGCCACGCCGCAGCCTTCTAAGGCAGATCTAAACCTATTTGAGCTGATTTTCAACGGTATTCAATATATTCAACTGTCGAATTTAAATGACGACCAGGAAGTTGATTTAGGCCGACAGACAGACCAAGCACTCAGGCGACAGGGGGTGCGGATCTATAATCGCGATCCAGAGCTGGTGAATTACGTAAATGCTGTGGGTCAGCGGCTGGCGGCGGTGAGCGATCGCAACCAGATTCCCTATACCTTTCAAGTGGTAGACGACAACAGCATCAATGCTTTTGCCACTTCCGGCGGATTTGTCTACATCAACACAGGCCTACTTCGTGCAGCCTCAACCGAGGCGGAACTGGCGGGCGTTATGTCTCACGAAATTGGCCACATCGCCAGACGGCACTCCGTCAACCGCATGCGAGAGATTACCTTGGCCAACGGCATTGTTGGAGCCTTGGGCGTTTCTCAAGATGACCTGGTCAATATCGGCGTGCAGTTGGCGCTGTTTTTGCCCAATAGTCGCACCGCCGAATACGAAGCGGACGATCAAGGCTACGTCACGATGGGGCGGGCGGGGTACGATCAGCGCGGCTTAATCTCCTTTATGCAGAAGCTGGAAGGGAGCGGCACCCCGGAATTTTTCAGTACGCACCCGGATCCGGGTAACCGCGTGAATCGGCTGCAAGAGATGTATGCGTCATCCCGCAATGAGACAGCCGTTGCGGGCAATAACCCGGAAGCCTATCGCTCGATGATTAGCAACCTGTAGTCAGTCCTAGCGGCGAAGCTTTCGTAGTCCCCAAAAGGTCAGATTTGGTTCGAGCACCACAGGCGCAGCCTCCCCAAGTTGATTCCACCACTGATAGAGCTGCGCGCTGTTGCCCCCAGTTAGCACCGCTTTACTTTGGGGATGCTGCTGCTGCCAGGTGCTAATAAAGTCTCGCATCGTCGCCAGGGCACCATAAATCACTCCACTGCGCATGGCTGCCGACGTGTTGCTAGCCCATTGAGGCGGCAGCGCCAGTTCGGCCTCAATGGGCGGTAATGTCGCGGTTTTTGCCGTTAGGGCGGCAAACTGGGCCTGCAGACCAGGCAAAATAGCGCCACCGACAAATTGGCCCTTGACTCCGGCAGTAAAGGTAAGGGCGGTGCCGGCATCGATCACAAGCACTGGCCAGCCCTGGCAATCGCCCGCGCCCAAAAGATTCAATGCCCGGTCGATGCCTAAGGTTGGGTAGCAGTCTGCCAGAGGCACATCGTTTAGCGTCACCACTCGCAGACCAGGATAGTTTTGCCACAAAACCGTCTGAGCCGGCACCACAGAAGCGCAGTAGAGCGGCACGGGCGTTGAAGCAGCAACTGTACCAAGCGCTGGGGGCACTGACAATGGCGCTGGCATGGCACCAAGCACTGGCCAAGCCCTAGCCGCAAACTGCAGCGCGATCAGGCGATCAACGATTTCGGCAGTGAGATGGGGCGTGTGCCAAGTGCCCTCTAGCGTATCCCCCCAAAACAGCGCCCAGTGTAGCCTGGTGTTGCCAATTATGAGACCCAGCCACCGCGCTTCCAGAGGGTCTTTTGGTGAGACATCAGGCATCGATCAAGATGGCGCGAAAGTCATTTACGTTAGTCAGGGTTGGCCCTGTTTTTACCAAGGCACCGACCGCTTGAAAGTAGGAATAGCTGTCGTGGGCGGCAAGAAAGTCGCTGGCTTGGAGGGCGCGATCACGCCCCTGCTGCAAAATTTCCGGCCCAATGATGGCGGCGGCATTATCTTCACTGCCGTCAATGCCGTCGGTGTCGCCAGCGATCGCCCAGACCCGATTCTGACCTTTGAGAGCGACTGCCAACGACAGCAAAAACTCGCTATTGCGCCCGCCTTTGCCAGCTTCGCCGGTTAGCGTCACCGTCGTTTCGCCCCCAGAGAAAATGACGCAGGGGGGAGCGATCGGCTGACCGTACTGCACTGCCTGTTGCGCAATCCCGGCGTGGACGATGCCCACCTGCCGGGCTTCGCCCTCAATCGCACTGCCGAGAATCAGGGGCGCATAGCCCAGCGAGTGAGCGACTTTGGCCGCGGCCTCGAGGGATTGCTGCGGTGCGGCAATTAGATGATTTGTCGTGGTGCTCAAGCGTTCATCGCGGGGCAGCACCACCGGATTAGGATTTTCGCTCAGGTAAGTGACGACTTCTGGCGGCACCGGCAAACTGTATTTTTGGAGGATGCGGAGGGCATCTGGGGCCGTGGCCGTATCGCCCACGGTCGGACCAGAGGCGATCGCCCGCAAGTCATCCCCCGGCACATCCGAAATCACCAGCGACACGACCCGCGCCGGATACGCCGCTGCGGCCAATCGGCCACCGCTGGAGCGCGATAGGGTTTTGCGCACGGCGTTCATCTCGCCAATGTCGGCACCACAACGCAGCAGTTGCCGATTCAAATCCGCCAGGGTCTCTAGGCTGATGCCAACGGGCGGCAGCGTCAGCAGCGCCGACCCTCCACCCGAAATCAGGCAAATGACCAAGTCGTCTGCCCCCAGCGACGTCACGGTTTCAAGAATGCACTCGGCAGCAGCCACGCCGTTGGCATCAGGAACGGGGTGCGCGGCTTCCAGCACTTCAATGGCTTTGGTCTCATCGCTATGACCGTAGCGGGTCACAACCACCCCTTCTAGCGGTCCCGACCAGGACTGTTCCACGGCCCGCGCCATCGCTGCTGCGGACTTCCCCGCGCCCACAACAACGGTTTTGCCTGGCGGTGATGGGGGCAAAAATTCAGGAATGCGGCGATCCGGCTGGGCGGCCGCAACAGCCGCATCAAAGAGTGATCGCAAAATCTCAGTTGGCGACATCGGCTTCACAACTCAGCGATCGCATTATGTCAAATTGTGATGGTCTTCGCAGTCATCGCCCCTCTTGGTTGCCAACGCTGCCGAGATTTGCCTTGCCGGCGAGGGCGCAACGATAGAAACGGGAGCGACATTCCCTCCAGCTGATTGCCAATCTATGGCTCGATTTGGTTGATGGACTTATACCATTTCTCCGGAATAGCATTACAGATTGAAATGGAGAGCTTTCGGAGCAAGGGGGCCGGGGAACAGGATGTGTAGCCAGAGTTTGGAGAATCTGTATTACAAAGTTTTCCCTGCCGTCAGCCATAAAACCTAGCCCATTCGATTACGAGAGGCTCTGAGGGCTATTTCCAA